>JBBIVC010000232.1:0-4098 GCA_037439905.1 Thermoflexus sp. | reverse complement strand
AGCATCGTCACCGCCATCGCAAACACGGCCGCCGCCATGAGCGATAGCCACCCGAGCGCGGCGTACATCGCCTGCGTCGCCCGGCCGGCCCCGCGAAGGACGCCAGCACCCGTGGCCAGCGCGATCGGCGCCACAATCCCCAGGTCCATGAACTTCACCACCCAGAACGACGTGGGGCTTTCCAGGTAGGCAGTCTCCTCCGGGTGCCCGCTCATCGCGTCGGCCAGCCCGGCCAGGTGCAGCCCGAACACCAGGAACAGGGCGGAGACGACCAGCACCCCTCCAGCCCACCGTGCGGTGCGCGGGGAAGGACACGGCAGCGCGACCCTGCTTGCCTCGTGCCACGCGACGATGGCCAGCCCCGCGCCGAGGATGAAGAGGGCCAGGTGGAACGGGAAGAACCGCTCGTTGTTCCCCTCGTACCGGAGGTATTCGGGGCCGACGATGTACTGGACAAGCATGTAGCTAACGAACAGCGTGGGCCCCAGTGCCAGCACCGGCGCCATCGGGTGGGCTCGCAGGGCCAGGATCCCGCCCGCCACAGCCAGCGGCCCGATGATCGCCAGAGAGACCGCATCCAGCCCGATCGTCTGGTTCAGGAGCGACTCGGAGAAGCGGTAGCGGATGACCTCGAGCATCAGCGGCCCGAGCACGGAGTTCGCGGCCAGGCCCGCGCCCAGCGCGATGAGCCCCCACCCGAATGCCCGGCGCGGCTGGACGGCGGCGAACATGGGAGCATTCTCGCAGGGAAGCAACCCGGGCCGGAACGGCCAGGAGACCTGCCAGGACGATACCGGTGGCCCCTGCGCGCGATCAGCGGCAGGAGGCCGGGCCTTCGAGGAGGCCCGTGAGCGTGCGCCGGATCACCGCGGCGATAGCCTCCGGGCCCAGGCCGCGCGCCGATAGCAGGTCGTACAGCTCGAACGAGCAGGCCGCATCGGCGGCCGCCAGGATTTCAGCGCGGGGGCCCGGCTCCAGCGATTCGAGCTCAGGTGCGAACTGGAGCTCGACCTGGAGCGCGTAAAGCTGGCGGCTCTGTTCGAGCTGCTCCGCGATGACCGGGTGGAACGGAGCCCTCAGGCGGGCCACCCGAGCCGCCGGTCCGAGCGCACCAAACAACGCCACCCGCTGCGCCGCGATCCGCGCGATCCGGTCGGCCAGCGGGCCCTCGCCCACCTGCGGGATCTCGACCAGGTGCCAGACGCGTTCTTGCTGCCGCTCGATTGCGGTGCGGTCCAGGTCGTCGCGGTCGTCGAAGTAACGGAATACCGAGCGGCGCGAGACGCCCGACCGCTCGGCGACGAGGTCGGCGCCGGGGCGCAGGTTGCCCTCGGCGTAGAGGTCGAGCAGCGCATCGACCACGGCCAGGCGGTTCCGCTCGCGGGAAGCGCGGCGCCCATCGATCCGCCCCGGGGCCGGTGGTTGGGACTCACTCACAGCCGCATTGTTCGCCGAGGCGGACAACGCCGCAAGAGCATTTGGCACCGGCAGTGCCACCAACGCCTCTGCTACGAGCCGGCTTCGCGGGCTGCCTGGCGCTCCCGTGGTGGGATGAGCACGCGCGCAGCCGGGACCGCCTCGCCCTCGCCCAGGAGCCGCCCCTCGCGCATGTGGATCACCCGGTCGGCGCAGGCGGCCACGGTTGGGTCGTGGGTGACGAGGAGAATGGTGAGATGGCGCTCGCGGCGGAGGCGGTCGAAGAGGTCCATTACGCTCTCGGCAGCGGCGGCATCGAGCGCCCCGGTCGGTTCATCGGCGAGGAGGATCGAGGGGCTGTTGGCGAGCGCCCGGGCGATCGCCACCCGCTGGCGCTCGCCGCCCGAAAGCTCGGGTGGCCGGAGCCTCGTGCGGGCGGCAAGGCCCACGCTTTCGAGCAGCTCGTGCGCGCGGCGGGTGCCCTCGCGCCGGCTCACACGGGTTGGCACCATGGCGACCTGCACGTTTTGGAGCGCGCTCAGGTTCGGGAGCAGGTTGTGCAGCTGGAACACCAGGCCGACTTCGTGGCTCCGGTAGTGGTCGAGGTTGCCATAGGAGCGGAGGTTGCGGCCGTTCACGAAGATCTCGCCGGAGGTGGGCTCATCGAGCGCGGCGAGGAGGTGGAGGAGGGTGGACTTCCCCGAGCCGGATGGACCCGTGAGGGCAACCCACTCGCCCGCGGCGATCTGGAAACTGACATCGTCGACCGCGCGGATGTTGGATTCCACAAACACCTTGCTGAGGTGGCGGGTCTCGATGGCGGGCACGGCTGCGGGCTCACTCATGCCGGATCGCCGTGAGTGGCCGGAGCAGCGCGGCGCGGAGGGCCGGGTACAGCGCGCCGATGATGGCCATGCCAAACGTTATCGAAAGCGTCCGGCCAAACACATCCGAACTGTACGACGGGGTGAACACTCCGCGCAGCGTCGGCACATCCTGCAGGAACTGGACCACGAGGAAGCCCAGCGCCACCCCCACCATGGCGCCTGCCATCGTCACCATGAACGCCTCGGAGAGCACATAGACGAGGATCCGCTGACGCGACCACCCGACTGAGCGGAGCACGCCGAATTCGCGCGTTCGCTCGAACACCGAGAGGCTCATCATGTTCAGCACATTCGCCGCGCCAATCACGAGCGCAAGGGCGGAGACCCCCGTGTTCGCTGCTCGCAACAGCTCCAGGTTGCGGTCCACCTGCCCGAAGTCGGATTCGGTGCGGATGGTCGCGAGCTGCGGCAGGGCCGCCTCGATGCGCGCCCGCACCGCATCGATCTGCGACTGGTCCTTCACCTGCACGAAGGCCAGGGTAATCGTCCCCGGTTTCCGAAGCTGCGCCTGGAGCGGGACCAGCGGCAGCATCGAAGCGGCGTCGCCGAACACCTGGCCCGTGCTGTAGATGCCCACGATCGTGTACACGCTGTCCTGGAACTGGATCGTGTCGCCGATGGTCTTGTCCAGGTCGCGCGCGGCGCGGTACCCCAGGATCAACTCATCCGGGGCGTCGGCGGCGAACAGCCGCCCCGCGATGAGGTTCACCCCGAATGGCTCCGTATCCTCGGGCTTCATCCCGATGCGGAGGAAGAACGGGCGGTCGGCATCGAGGTAGACGGGCTCGACCAGGACCCCCACCGCGCTCTTGACCCCCGGGTCCGCCTGGATGGTCGCCAGGTCCTTCTCGTCGATGGAGCTATTGAGGACGTCGCTCACGTTCTTTTCGGCGATGCTGAAATCCGCCTTGCCGGTCTGGAGGATGGAGATCGCGGTCTGGCGGAGGCTGTGGGTGAGGATGCCCATCGCGACCACGGTCATGATCGTGACGGCGATGGTGAGGCCCGTGAGCACGGTCCGCATCTTGCGGGTGTAGACGTTTTCGAAGATGAGCTGGACGAAGAACACCGGTATCCCCATTCGTGCCCCGTGGGCTCGCGATCAGCGCCGCAAGGTATGGACTCCGTCAGTGCTGGTGCTCGAGGTCAGCGTCAGGCCGAGCGGCAGATCGCGGACGTTGTTGCGGTCGATCACCTGGTTCACCACCGCCGTCCCGAGCCAGGGCGGGAGGTTCCCGGCCTTGAGCTCGTCGACCACGATCCGGTTCTGGCCGCCGCTGACATCGAGATAGCCGCGGACCACGATGGAGACATCGCGCCCGAGCACGGTGACCTTTCCCTTCGCCTCTGCCAGGCCATCGGGGCAGAAGTAGACCTGGAGGTCCTTGATGGGCACGTCGCGCTCTTCCAGGTAAGCAACGCCGCGGGAAGTGGCCTCCGGCTCTGTGATGGCCATGGCCGCCCCCGGACCGGCGGCCTTGAAGTCGTCCCACTTTGCCTGGAGCGAATCGACGGCGGCCTGGCTCACCTCCGAGCGGCGATTCACGCAGGCGGCGGGGTCTCCCGTGGCGATGAGGATGCCAATGAGGATGACGAGCCCGCCCGCAAGCCCGGCGAGCGTGACCAGGATGCGCGTGATCCACGTGAGGATGGAGGTTCCCCCCTGGATGGCGCCCGGGAGGCCCGCCCCCGGGATGGGGGTTGGGAAGGGTGGGGTTACTCCGGCAGGTGGCGGCACGGGTTGCGCCGGGGGAGGCGGGGCCGGAGGGGCGCCGGGTGGCGCCCCGGATGGTGT
>JBBIVC010000231.1:0-4115 GCA_037439905.1 Thermoflexus sp. | reverse complement strand
CGGCTGCGGCCTTCAGGACGCGCACCGTTGCGCCCTTTCGCGGTGCCTCATTCGGCCCTCGCAGCGGCTCGTCGGTCTCCTCGAACGGCACCACGGCATCGGCCCCGGGGGGCATCGGCGCGCCGGTCATGATCCGGACCGCCTCGCCCGGGCCAACGGGGGTCTCGTGGAGGTACCCGGCGGCCAGGTCGGCCACCACCTGCAGCTCCACGGGCGCTGATGCCGAGGCGCCGGCGGTGTCGGCCGCCCGCACGGCATAGCCGTCCATCGCGGTGTTGTCGAGCGGCGGAATGTCGAACGGCGCAATGACGTCCTCGGCCAGCACCTGGCCAAGCGCATCGAGCAGCGGCTTTCGTTCGGCGGGCAGGCGATCGAAGAAGGCGAGAATCCGGTCACGCGCTTCTTCGACGCTGATCATGTCGGATTCGGAGTGCATGGTCGCCCTCGGTCCCGGGCTCGCCTGGAGTGACTGGGATGCTGGACGAGCACCGGCGGTGTTGTTTGGCGATCAGCGTACAGGGCTTCGCACAACGCCGCAGGGCGCCCCACGGGGCGCCCTGCGGGAGAAGCCAGCGCTTCGATGCTCAGGCGAGCCGTACCGCCAGGCACGTCGTGGTCCGCTGGACGCCCGAGACTTTCTGGACAGCATCCGTGATCGCGTTCCCCAGCCGGTCGAGGTCGTCGGCCTCGAGCTGCACGATCACGTCGTAGGGCCCCGTCACCGTATCCACGACCACCACCCGCGCACCCGGGTACGTGAAATCCTGGATGGCCGAGCTTACAGCCTTGGCCTTGCCAACATCGGTTTCGATCAGGACGTAGCCGCGCACGGCCATGGGGCTTCCCCTCCAGGTAAATGTTGGGCGCCATCATAGCGCATCCGCCAACCCGGTCCCGCCGGTCTCGTTCAGCCAGGCGTCTCTGGCAACTCGAAATCCACGACGATCTCGGATTGCGACGAAAGAGGCGTGACTTCCACCGGCACGGCGAGCTCGAACAGCCCGACGAAACAGAGCGCCTCCGCCCCTGTCCGGCAGTAGTAGGCCGAGACCGTTGCGGTCATGGTCGCCTGCCCTTCGGCCAACACCACCGGGACCGGGAACGAGACCCGGTCCTCATCCGTCGTCCAGGTCAGCGTGCGCTCGCCGAGGTCGAGCACCGACCCGTTCGATGTCGCGAGTTCCAGCCTCGATGGCGCCGAGGCATTCAGGTGAAAGCCGCGCGGGCTGGAAATCGTGATGCGCAGGTTGCTGGCTCCCGGGGCCACCCGGCGAACCGGGAGTTCGACCCGGGTGACGCGCCCGGGCGCCGCACCCGCGATCGCTGAAAGGTGCGTGAGTGACAGGGTGGCCACCGCCCCCGTCGCCGGGTCGTAGACCCGCACCAGGTGGTTGTTCGTGTCGGCGATGTACACCAGGCCCCCGGCGGCGGAAAGCCCACCGGGTTCGTCGAACTTCACGCTTCCTGCGACCCCGTCCGACCATCCCCGGTCCGAGCCCGCTGCAGTCCCTACCTCTTGCGACACCGGGTCGTACACGCGTAGCCGGTGGTTGTAGGTATCCGCCACGTAAATGGCCCCATCGAGCAGCGCGACGCCCTGCGGATGCTGGAACTGCGCTTGCCGTCCCCGCCCGTCCCGGTCCCCATAATCGAAGAGGCCGGTGCCCACCAGGGTTTCCACATCCCCATCGCCGGCAAGGGGTACCCGCCGGAGCGCGCTCGATTCCGGGTCGACCCAGTACAGCCACTCCGCATCCGCGGCCAGCCCGGAGGGCTGCGCGAGGGTCGCCATGGTCAGGCGCGGTCCATCATCGATGCCTTCGCGGCTCGTGCCCGCGAACACCGAGACCTGCCGGGAGAGCAGATTCAGCGACCAGATCTGGTGGATTCCGGCCATCGAGATGAACAGCTGGCCGTTCGCCAGCACCACGTCCCATGGTGATGCCATGGCGGTCTCCAGCGCCGGCGAGGGGCTCTGCGGGAGCCGGCGGAGCTGCTGCCCGGTGCCGGCGATCGTCGTCGTCTCGCCGCTGCCAAGGTCGATGGCCCGTATCGCGTGGTTGCGCGTATCGGCAACGAAGAGCGTCGCGCCGTCGGCCGAGAGCGCAAGGCCATGGGGCTGGCGGAACGCCGCCTCGCCCGGGGCGCCATCAGCGAAGCCCTCCTTGCCTGTCCCGAAGGCGCGCACCAGCGTGCCATCGAGTCGCGCTTCCAGGATGCGATGGTGTCCGCTATCGGCGATAAACAGCCGGCTGCGGCCGCCATCCGCCAGGACCTTGCCCGGGTACGAAAGCACCGCCGTCGCGGGGGCCGCTGCCAGCGAGATTGGCAGCGGCTTCGGCGAAAGCAGGCCTTTTTCCCCGAACTCGGCCACCAGTGACGCCAGGATGGGCTGGAACAGCGGATACACCCCCTCGCCCGCGTGCCCGCCAACCAGGTTCCCGGCCGGGTCGATAAGCACCAGCGTCGGCCATGCGCTCGCCCCAAACGTACGCCACACGACGAAATCCGGGTCGTTGATCACCGGGTGCTCGATGCCGAACCGGCGGATGGCCTCGATGACGCTCTCGTCCTCGTGCTCGGTCGCGTACTTCCCGGAATGCACGCCGATGACCACGAGGTTGTCGCCGAATTCCGCCTCGAGCCGCTTCAAATCGGGAATGATGTGCTGGCAGTTGATGCAGCCCAGTGTCCAGAAGTCGAGCAGCACCGCCCGCCCCTTGAGCTCCTCCAGGGTCAATGGCCGCGCCACGTTGAACCAGGCGACATCTCCGGGGATCTCAGGTGCCGGCTCGGTGCCTGCCCACGAACGCCGTGTTCCCTGGTCCGCCACGTCAGTACCTCCGGCCGGCCGCGGCGGCGAGCCACCGCCGCTGCACGCGGCAGCCGCGAGCGCGATCAGCAAAGCAGCGCATGCAACCATCATACGGAGCGCCGGGAGGCGCGTGGGGCGCGGCGGCCGAGGCATCCCGGCCATCGTACGCCCCGGCAATGAACGGCCGGGTAAGGCCCTGGGCGACGGACGCTAACCGCGCCAGACTCTATACTTCGAAGTCCCATGCCTGATCGAGACCCGCGAATCGAGAGCCTGCGCGCCGAGGCGCTGGCAGCGCTTGCCTCGGCTTCCGATGAAGCCGGCCTGGAACAGTGGCGCGTCACGTTTTTCGGGCGCCAGGATGGCCGCGTCACCGCCCTCCTCCGCTCGATCAAGGACGTGCCGGCCGAACACCGGGCCGCGTTCGGCGCGGCCGCGAACGCGGTGCGGGCCGAGCTCGAGGCCGCGCTCGACGCGCGCCGCGATGAGGTCAGGCGCGCCGCCCTCGAAGCCCTCACGACCCGCGCCGCCCTCGACGTCACCCTGCCCGGCCGGCCCCAGCCTCTCGGCCGCCTCCACCCCGTGACCCAGACCCTGCGTGATTGCCTGGCCGCCTTCAAGGAAATGGGATTCCGTGTCGCCGAGGGGCCCGAGGTCGAGTGGGCACGCTACAACTTCGATGCTGCCCGCATCCCGGAGGACCACCCTGCCCGCGACATGTGGGACACCATCTGGGTGGACAGGGCTGTCGATGGGAAGCGCAACATGCTCCTCCGCACCCACACCACGCCCAACCAGATCCGCGTCATGGAGCGCACCCCGGCGCCGCCCGTCCGCGTCGTCGTACCCGGCAAGTGCTACCGCCAGGAAGCGACCGACGCCACCCACGAGTGGATGCTGACCCAGATCGAGGGCCTGGCCGTCGATGAAGGGATCCGCATGACCGACCTTAAGGGCGTGCTCTACTCCTGGGCGCGCAAAATGTTCGGCGCCGACCGAAGGATCATCTTCCACCACAGCTACTTCCCGTTCGTCGAGCCCGGCGTCGAGATGGCGATCGACTGCTTCATCTGCCGCGGCAGCGGCGCCTCGTGCCATACCTGCCACGGCACCGGCTGGATCGAGATCCTTGGTGCCGGCATGGTCCACCCCGAGATCATCGACAACGCCGGTTACGATTCTTCCCGCGTGACCGGCTTCGCCTTCGGTGTTGGCGTCGAGCGCGTCGCCCTCCTTCGCTGGGGCATCGAGGACATCCGCAACTTCTACGCGAACGACATCCGCTTCCTGAGCCAGTTCT
>JBBIVC010000230.1:0-4122 GCA_037439905.1 Thermoflexus sp. | reverse complement strand
AGGACGTAGATCGCCGACTCGTTCTCGCCGTGATGGTGGGCCTCCGAGCTGGCGCCGGGAGCGTTCACCGCGGTCCCCATCCAGAGCCCCTGGCTCCCGGCCAGCTTCGCCGAGATCCCGGCTTCGCGCTTCATGCCGGGCGTCTGTGCCGTCCCCGCGTCGCGTTCATTTGGCCGTATCACCTTCACCATGCGCGGCATTGTAGACGAGATCCGCGCCGCCGCGCTTAAAAGATCGGGCCTGCGTCCGTAGCCTCCTCGGCCGCCTCACCCAGCAACGCTTCGAGCGTCAACAGTCCGCTCCCCGACATCAGCCGCCGTCGCAGCCCCAGGAGCGTCGCTTCGCTGGCCCCACCGAGCACCCGCTTCACAACCTCGAACAGCGTCCGCGCGGTCACCAGGGCATACCGGTAGTTCTCGCACGCAATGCGCAGGGGCTCGCTCAGCTCCCCGGTGCGCTGGTCGGGGTCCTGCTCCCGGTACCCGTTCGCGACCACGATGCCCTTCAAGGCGCTCCCCTGCTTCAGGAGGTGCTCCTCCAGCCGCCGCTGCAGGCGCACGTACGGCCATTCGACCACCTGGCCGCGGTCGCTCTCGAGCTCGACGAATGCTGCGACCCCCTCCGACTCCACGACCAGCGGCTCAAGCGGCTCGCTGGCCACCGTGAACCCGGCCATCCGCAGCGCTTCCGTCACCGCCTGCGCGAACGGCTGGCCGTCTTCCCAGAGGAGCCGCCGATGGCGCGCCAGCTCGTCCTGGCGTTCGCGCACCGCGGCGACGCGGGCTGCAGCCTGCTCGGCCGCCACCTCAGCCTCTTCGAGTTCCGCTTCGATCTGTTCCAGCCCGGGCAGCGCCATCGACCTCACCCAGAACGGCGCCTCGCTCAGGTAATCCGATCCCGAAAGCCTCCGGCAGGCGTCGACAATCGCCTGCGCGAGCGCCGTCCGGTTTGCCCCCGGCGTGTCGGTGAACACCGGGATGAAGGTCACGAGGCCGCCCAACACCTGGAACTCGGCCGCGATCGGGATGCCAGCTCCCCCCCGGGCGATCACACGCGCGGCCCGCCGGAATTCTGCTTGCCGGTCGTCGAACATCGCCCGGTAGGCCACATCCTTCCGGTGCTCCCGGAGCACCTCGGCGAACGGGTGCTGCTCCGCGGCGATGCGGACCGTTTTCCCTTCCGCCGCCCGCAGGAATGGTGGCCCCCAGGCGAGGCCCGCCGGCGCCGGGAGCCAGTGGTAGCGGTCGCACCCCTCGAACCCCAGCAGCCCGCCGATGGTCGCGTCCGGCCGCCCCAGCACGACCACCAGCCCGCCGGCTTCGAGCAGCCGCGCCGTCTCGTCCGAGCGGCGCCGCAGCTGGTCGGCGGCGCTCACGGCCGTCGCCGTGGTGGGCGCGTTCAGCACCGGCCGCCCATCCTGCGCTTCGAATTGCCGCTCACCGTTCAGCAGGTCGTGCACATCGCGGGTGATGCTCGCCGGGTCGATAACCAGCACGTCGTAGTCGTTGTAGCTCGCCGCCGTCAGCGCGCTGTAGTTGTCGATGGCGACGTTCGGGAGCGGAAAGCCGATCGAGAGGATGCGCATCAGCAGCCACCAGCCAGGAGGGATTTGAGCCGGGCCTCGAGCGGCGCCGCGAGGTCTTCACGTCGCAGCGCCGCCGCCACGTTCGCGACGATGTAGCCGAGCGGCCTCCCGGTATCGTAGCGCGTCCCCTCGAACCGGTACGCCGACACCACCTCGCCCGAGGCGATCTGGCTCGCCAGGGCATCGGTAATCTGCAATTCCCCGTTCTTCCCCGGCGGAATCCGGTCGATATGGCGGAAAATCGTCTCCGAGAGGACGTACCGGCCCACGATGCCCAGCCGCGAAGGCGCGTCGGCCAGCTGCGGCTTTTCCACCACTCCCCGCAGCCGCGCCGGGTTCCCCTCCTCCACCGGGTCGACGATGCCGTATTGCGGCACGTCGGCGTCGGCAACCCGCTCCACCGCAATCACGCTTCCACCGGTCGCGCCGTAAGCCCCTGCAAGCTGCTCCACGCACGAGCGCGGCCCAAGGATCACGTCATCGGGGAACATCAGTGCGAAGGGCTTGCCCTCCACATACGCACGGGCGCAGTTCACCGCGTGCGCAATCCCCAGCTGGCGGTCCTGGTACACGGCGTGGAAGCTCGCCCGGTGCGCGATCTGCGCGAGCGAATCCGCCAACGCTTCGTTGCCCGTTTCGCGGATCGCCGTCTCCACCCTCGCGCCTGCCTGGAAGTGTTCGAGGATCGACTCCTTCCCTGCTGCCACCACGAACACGATCGTCGTGATCCCGGCGTCCAGCGCCTCCTCGACGCAATACTGGATGAGCGGCCTATCCACAATCGGCAGCATCTCCTTCGGGATGGCCTTGGTTGCCGGGAGCATGCGTGTGCCCAGCCCGGCTGCAAGGACGACGGCGGTGGTGACGTTTGGCATGCCCGGATCGTAGTCGCGTACGGGATAAGCGGATATACAGGAACGGTGCGGCCTGCTAGCATGTGAAGCTGTTTTCAAGTAATCCCGGGGAGCAGTTTGAGGAAACGATCGAAGGTACCGCCAAAGCCAGCGCCGCCAGAGCCGCGCATCAACGAGCGCATCCGCGTGCCGGAAGTGCGCCTCATCGATGAGGAGGGCCGCCAGGTTGGCATCGTCAAGACCGCCGAGGCGCTGGCCATGGCAAGAGAGCGCGATGTGGACCTGGTTGAAGTCGCCGCGCAGGCCAGCCCGCCTGTAGCCCGGCTCATGGACTTTGGCCGGTTCAAGTACGAACAGTCCAAGAAGGAACGGGAGGCCAGGAAGCACCAGCAGAACGTCCAGCTCCGCGAAGTCCGCATGAAGCCGAAAATCGATGACCACGATATCGACTTCAAGACCCGCACCGCTGCCAAGCTGCTGAAACAGGGAGACAAGGTGAAGGTCACCGTCATGTTCCGCGGGCGGGAAATCACCCACCCCCAGATCGGCAAAGCGCTGCTCGACCGCGTCACCGCCAGCCTCGACCACATCGCGACCGTCGAAAAGGATGCGATGCTCGAAGGCCGCCACATGACCATCATCCTCGCTCCCGATAAGAAGAAGATCGCCGCCCTCGCCCGGGCCGCAGCTGCAGCCGCCGCCGCGGGCCAGGCGCCCGCCGAGGAAGAGGAAGACGAAGCCGTCGCTGCCGCCGCCGCCGAAGCGCGCGTGGTTGGCGATGACGACAACGACCAGGAAGAAGACGACGGCCTCGACGATGACGACGAGGCCGGAGACGAAGGAGACTAACCGTGCCGAAGCTGAAGACCCACAAGGGAGCCGCCAGCCGCTTTCGCGTAACCGGCGGCGGCAAGATAGTGCGTATGTACGGCAGCCGGAATAACTTCCGCCGCAAGAAGCGCAAGCCCGTCACCGTCCTCTACGGACGCACCGTCGAAGTGGCGCCTTCCCATGCGCCAATCGTGAAGCGGCTGCTCGCCGGCCAGTAGCGAAGCAGCAGAGGAGCACCACCCATGTCGCGAGTGAAGCGTGGCGTCACGTCCCACCGCCGCCACAAGAAAATCCTGTCCCTCACCAAAGGCCACTCCGGCCAGCGCCACCGCCTCATCAAGCGCGCCAACGAGAGCATGTTGCATGCCCTCCGCTACAACTGGGTCGACCGCCGCGATCGCAAGGGCGACTTCCGCGAGCTGTGGATCATGCGCATCAACGCGGCCGCTCGCCTTCACGGTCTCACCTATAGCCGCCTCATCCACGGCCTGAAGGTCGCCGGTATCGAGCTCGACCGAAAGGCCCTCGCCGATCTCGCCGTCACCAGGCCCGACGCCTTCGAAGAGCTCGCCGGCCAGGCGAAAGCGGCACTCGCCTGAACCCCGGCACCACGACACGCCTCACGGGCGCTCCTACGCGGGGCGCCCGTCGTCTTGTCCCTTGTGCCGGTGCATCCGCCGCCGGGCCGCTGCGCGTTCACCCAAAACCTGCGACCATTCCCCGGGGAAGGCAATGCTGGAGCTCCAACGTCACGTGAGAACCTCTGCGCGCCGGGTTGAAAAGCCCTGGGGCTATGAGCTCGTCTGGACCGCCCCGGACCTGCCCTATGTCGGCAAGATCATTCACATCAAC
>JBBIVC010000229.1:0-4144 GCA_037439905.1 Thermoflexus sp. | reverse complement strand
AGTACCTGCTCCACGCCCTCGCGGCCTGTCTGACGACCTCGCTCGTGTACGTCGCCGCCGCCCGCGGCGTCCGCCTGACCGAGGTCTCCTCCGTCATCGAGGGCGACATGGACGTGCAGGGCGCGCTGGGGCTCAACGACGACGTCCGCAACGGCTTCCAGGGCATTCGCGTCACCTTCACGGTGAAGGGCGATGCCCCCAAGGAGAAGCTCCAGGAAGTGGTGGCGCGCGCCCAGGCCCGGTCCGCGGTGTTCGACAGCATCACCCGGGGCGTGCCGGTGACGGTCCAGCTCGCCGGCTGACGGCCGGCTCGTGCAGCAAGCAAGCGGCGGTCCGCCTCCTCTACCCGGGCCGCCGCTTCTTCGTGCCCGGCAGGGCGCGCGCCGCGCCGATCGCGTACCATTCCGCCCCGCCAGCATTTCCCCGGTGGAGGACTTCATGCCCCGACTTCGCCAGGTTCCCCGCGCCGAGGTATCGCCCGAGGCGCTCGCCGCCTACACCCGCCTGTTTGGGGAGCGCGACCCCGTCGCCCAGCCCGGTACGGCCACCGGGACGCCAGGCAACTGGTGGACCGTGTTCGCGCTCGTTCCCGACATCCTCGTCCACGCGCAGGATGGGTTCGGCCTGCTCAACAGCCGCCGGCGCACGCTCACGCCCTACTTCAGGGAACTCGGCATCACGCGCGCCGGGTTTGCCGCCGGGAGCCAGTTCGTCTTCTCCCAACACTGCAAGGCGGCGCGTGCCGCCGGGATCCCGGAAGAGAAGCTCGCTGCGATTCCCGCCTGGGCGACGGCCACGGTCTTCGACGCGGCCGACCGCGCCGTCCTCGCCTTTACCGACGAGGTTGTGCTGCAGGATGGGCGCGTGCAGGATGGCACCTTCGCGGCGCTCAAGGAGCACCTTTCCGATGAGGCAATCCTCGAACTGACCTATGCGGTGGCGATGTACCGCCTCCACGCGACGGTCTGCCGGGCGTTGCGGCTGGAGTACGACGACATCGACGAGCGGGTTGTCGAAATCGCGGCGCCCACGGGTGGCGCCGCCGCCGACATCATGAGCCAGATTTCACGCTGAGTTGGCGGCAGCCTCCCGGGCGGCAAGGTGCGCCTGCCAGTAATGGTTGCACTTCGCCACCACGGTGATGACGCTCTTGACCTCGTTCTTCAGCGTGAACGCGGGGCTTGCGGGCACCAGCAGCCGTTCCTCGTCGCAGCGAGCGTCGACGTTCTCGAGGATGATCGACGCCGCGAGCCAAGCGGCCATCTTCTTCGAATGGCAGGTCACCGCAAGCCATCCTGGTTCCGCCACCTCACTGAACAGACCGGTCGTCTCGTAGATGCCGCGGCGGATCTCCGCGATTGCGTCGAATCCAGCGACCGGCAGTCCATCGACAACGGAGTGGAGGGCGTCCGCTTCGCCCCGATGGGGCGGCCCACCATACAGCGCGAGCTCACAGAAGCCGGTCCACATCGCGCCCCAGTCGGGCCGCCCGTCTTCCCGGTAGACAAACGGCGCAGAACTCATACTCGCCGCCTTTGAGGTCGGCGGGACGACGAACTCAACTGCCCACCCTGACGGGCTCGACACGAGCGAATCCAGCGTCTGGGCGAGGGGGACGACAGCGCACGTGGCCAGTGCCAACGGTTCGTTCAGGAATCCCGAGAAGGAGCGACACAACTCGCGGACGTCCTCCTGATAGCCCGGCGGGAATCCCTGGTGGATGAGCACGGCGAGCGACGGTTGGGTGGTCGAAGGAGCGGAAGACGGGTTGGGGACACCTGGGGTTTCAGCCATGGAGAGATTCTGCAATCATTTGCAATTGCAACGCAATGCACTTGGAGGCCACGATGCCCCTCTATGATTACGCCTGTGACCGCTGCGGGCTGACGTTCGAGGTGTCGCGCAGCATCAAGGATTCGGACATCCCGGCAATGTGCCCGGTGTGCGACATCGCCGCCCGGCGAGTTTTCACGCCCCCTATGGCCACGTTCACCCGGGGCGCCGCCGCCGCGGCCGACCGGGCGAACTTCCCATCCCCATCTCCCGCGCGCTGGTCGCACCACGGTCACAGCCATGGTCCCGGTACAGGCGCCCACACGCACTGACCGGTGGCCCGGTTCTCCTGCTAGACTCGGGGCCGTGCCAGCCTCCCCGGAGTTGCTCTCGCGCCTTGCCGCAATCGCCGGCGACGAACACGTGCTCACCGACCCTGACCTGCGAGCGGGCTACGAGACCGACTGGACGCGCCGCTTCCAGGGTGAAACGCCGGCGGTGGTGCGCCCGGGATCGACAGACGAAGTCGCGCGCGTCGTGCGCGCCTGTTACGAGGCCGGCGCGGCAATCGTGCCGCAGGGTGGAAACACCGGACTGGCCGGCGGTAGCGTGCCCCGCAACGGCGAAATTGTCCTCTCGCTGCGCCGCCTCGACTCCATCTCCGGGTTCGATGCGGAGGCCGGCGAAGTGACGGCCGGCGCTGGGGTGACGCTGGCGGCCCTCCAGGAGGAGGTGAGGGCCCGGGGATGGAATTTCGGGGTGGACCTGGCCTCGCGCGCGAGCGCCACGATCGGGGGGATGGTGGCAACCAACGCGGGCGGGGTCCGCGTCCTCCGGTACGGCGGCATGCGGCAGCAGGTCCTGGGGATCGAGGCGGTGCTCGCCGATGGGCGCGTGGTCCGGCGCCTGCCCGGGCTCATGAAAGACAACTCGGGCTACGACCTCGCGCAGCTGTTTGCCGGCAGCGAGGGGACGCTGGCCGTCATCACCGCGGTCCGGCTCAAGCTGGTGCCGCAGCAACCTCAACGGGCAGTCGCCCTGCTCGCCGTCGAGCACCTCTCCGCGGCGCTCGGCGTGGTCTCGGCCGCTCGCCGGGCCCTCCCATCGCTGGAGGCGGCCGAAGTGTTCTTCCCGGAAGGGCTCGAGCTGGTGCTCCGGCACGCCGGGCTGCCAGTGCCCTTTCGCGTGGATCACCCCTGCTACCTGCTGCTGGAATGCGCGGGCCAGGAGGACCAATCGGATGCCCTCGCCAGGATCCTCGGGGCGGCGCCCGGCATCCGCGATTCCGCCATGGCGGCGGGGCGCGCCGAGCGCGAGCGGCTCTGGGCCTACCGCGAGCGCCACACCGAAGCGATCAGCGCGGAAGGCATTCCGCACAAACTCGATGTCACGCTCCCGCTTGCCCTGCTTCCGGAGTTCGAGGCGCGGGTGCGCGGCGTGATCCACGCGGTCGAGCCCGCTGCCCGGCCGGTGCTGTTCGGCCACGCGGGCGATGGCAATCTCCACGTGAACATCCTCGGGGTGGCCCCGGATGACGAGCGACCCGACGATGCCGTCTTCCGACTGGTGGCGGAGCTCGGCGGGAGCATCAGCGCGGAGCATGGCATCGGCATCGCCAAGATGCGGTGGCTCCACCTCACCCGCGCGGAGGCGGACAGGGATGCGATGCGCTCCATCAAGGCCGCGCTCGACCCTCGGGGAATCCTCAATCCCGGTGTGATTATCCCGGCGCGATGATGCGCCGCACGGTGGGCCGCGCTATCGTTCGGGGCGGACGGAGAGGGGGTTATGGCGTTTCAGTTCCTGGACCAGAAAGACTTCATCGAGATGCGGCTATTCGGCGAGATTTCCGGCGCGACTGAGCCCGAGCCGGAGTGGATTGAGCGTGTGAGCGCCCGCGGGCGTCTCCTCATCGACGCTTCGGAGGTTTCGGCGATCACGGCCGATGTGCTCTGGATGGCCGGCGTGGTGAACCGCGCGCGGGCGTTCGGCCCGTTTTGGACTGCGGTGTTCGCCCCGGGCGACCTGGTGTTCGGCGTCCTGCGGCAGGTTTCGGCCTACCGCACGCCCGATGCGCAGGACGTGGACTTCTTCCGGGAGCGCGCCGCGGCGGAGGAGTGGCTGCGCTCCCGCGAAGGGCTGCCCGCGGCCTGATAGGATGTCGCAGATGGAGGCCGTGGATGACCGTCGATAGCTACAAGTACCTTCCGCGCTCGATGCGGGCCATGTACGAGGCAACCCCCGTCATCGATGAGCCCCCGGCCTGGGCTCCCCTTCCGAAGCCCCTGCACCACTGCACGGTCGCGCTCATGACCTCCGCTGGCATCTACCTGCGCGATTCGCAGGAGCCATTCGATGTCGAACGCGAACG
>JBBIVC010000228.1:0-4172 GCA_037439905.1 Thermoflexus sp. | reverse complement strand
CTCCAGCATAGCCCCCGGGCGCAACCGCCGCCTGCGCAATCCGGCAGGCGCCCGGGCCGCGCCGCACGACGCGCCTCGTCGCCAGGTCAACCACCCATCCGCGGGAATCTCCGATCCGATCAGCGAGCGCTCTCATGCGGCGTCTCCTGTGCCAGCCCAACCACGGGAACCCTCGGCCGGCCGGCCTCAGCCCGTCTTGATCTCGACCTTGCGCGCCTCCGGCGGTGGTGCCGGGGCTGTCTTCGGAAGCCGGACTTCCAGCACGCCGTCCTTCAGCTTCGCCTCGATCTTGTCTTCGTCCACGGTTGCCGGCAGCGCGATCCTGCGCTCAAACGAACCGAAGAAGCGCTCGCTGTAGCTTCGCCCCTTCTCTTCCTCCTTGCGCTCCGACCGCTTTTCGCCGCGGACCGTGAGCACACCCTCGTGGATGCTCACGTCCATGTCCTTCGCGTCCACACCGGGTAGCTCAGCGTGGACGACGATCGCGTCGTCGTCCTCGGTCACATCGCATCGGGGGCTCCACTCCATCGCGAGCGGAGAACCGCCGAAGCGCGCGAACAGGTCGCGTGGCCAGAAGCTGGCCAGCTCGTCGAACGGATTCCTGCGAATCAGGGAAGACATGCATCACCCCCAATCAGAAGCTGGGATGATGATGCGCCGGGCCCGGCACGCCTCGCGAGGTCCGTTCGGGCCATCGCGGCGGTCCGTTCGGCGCATTGCGCCGGCCGCGTTCAGGATTGGCCCGCGGCACTCGCCAGCGTCTGCTCCACCAGCGCCAGGAATTGGTCGGCCGCGAACGGCTTCTGCACGAAGATCGTGTCTGGAGTTCGCGCCGCGAACTCGGCCGGCCCCTCGGCGCTATACCCGCTGATCAGGATGACCGGCAGGCCCGGCCAGCGCTCCAGGATCCCCCGCCGCAGCTCGATCCCCGATTCCCCCGGCATCACGATATCGCTGATCACCAGGTCTGGCCGGCTCTTTTCGAGCAGGGCCCGCGCCTCGGCCGCGTGCGCCGCCTGTAACACGTCATACCCCTGCGTGCGCAGCAGACGCGCCAGCATCACCCGGACCGGGTCATCATCGTCCACTACCAGGATCGTCGCAGCCAACGGCCGAGTCTCCTCTGCCCCACGGGCCGCGCCTCCCGGGGTGGAAAGCTCCATGGGGACGCCGCGTACACGCACATGAATGCTCCGGGCTCAATCGGCCCCGGGGGATAGGCCCATTGTGGACCGCTGCCTTCCGTGTGCGTTATCCGCATTTACCCTAATAGGGCGGCACGTTCCCAACCACCGATGGCCCCCGGGCGCCGTCGCGACTTCCGTTCCCGGGCCCGGTTTTACTCAGGGGCGCGATGCGACCTATCATCGCTGGAGCCTTGGAGGGTTTCCTGGCATGCGCTTCGTGATGACCGTCATCTCGGCGGCAATCCTGATCTTCCTCCTCTACCTCGTCATCGGCGGAATCGCCGATGGCTACTTCGGCGCCGATATCGTCCCCGATAAGGCCGTGCCCGATGCCTGGGCCGCACCCGATAGCTGGAGCGAGTGGCGCGACATCGTCATCGTCTTCACCGCCATGTTCTGGCTGCTCGCCGGCCTCCTCTCGGTCGCGCTCGTCGTCGCGCTCATCCTCCTCGTCGGCGTCACGCGCAAGGTCGTGCGCGAGAACGCGGCGCCTGCCCTCGATTCGCTCCGCCAGTCACTCGATAACGTGCGCGGGACCACCGAGTTTGCCGGCGAGACGGTCGCGTCGCCCATCATCCGCACCTATGCCGTGGTCAAGGGCGTGCGCACCGGGCTTTCTGCGGTCACCCACCTCCCCGACCGCATCATGGGCCGGCGAAGGAAGGGCCGGAAATGACATCGCCAGGGCCCGGCGCCAGCCCACATGACGAACCGGGTGCCTGGCACGACGCGCCCGGGTCTCCGGGAGGCGAGCCCGGGCAGCGCCGGGATTGGCGCGACCTCGAGGAGAACCCGCTCGTCGGCTGGGCAAAGGCCATCGCCCTCGGCATCGCCGATACCGCCCGCGACATGCTCGAAGCTGGCCGCGAGGGCGCCCGCCAGGCGATGGATGAGGGCTGGGAGCGCTTCGACCGCAAGACGAAGCACCGGCGGAAGTAGGAGGCCGGAGCGGGCGCGAGCGGAGCGGGCTGGTATCATGGTGTCCGGGCCGCGGAGAGGTGCTGGAGTGGCCGATCAGGCACGCCTGGAAAGCGTGTGTAGTGCAAGCTACCGTGGGTTCGAATCCCACCCTCTCCGCCAGCAATCCACTGGTTTTCAATCCACGTTTCCGCCCCAGCGCCCCATCACCGCCCCTTGAAGTTCGGCTCCCGCCGCTCGGCGAAGCTCGTGATCCCCTCGCGGAAGTCCTCGCTCTGGAACAGCAGCATGGTCTGCAGCAGCACGTGGTGGACGTGGCTCGGGAAGTCCTCGGTCAGCCCGTGACGGAACAGGCGCTTCATCGCCTGGATGGCGAGCGGCGCGTTCCCGGCGATTTCCTGGGCCCAGGCCTGCGCTTCCGCGAGCACCTGGTCCGCCGGCAGCGCGCGGTTCATCAGGCCCATCTGCGCCGCCTCCGCCCCCGTGAGGTTCCGGCCAAGGAACCCGATCTCCGCCGCCTTCGCCCAGCCCAGCAGGCGCGGCAGGTACCAGGTCCCACCGCTCTCCGGCACCACGCCCCGCTTCGCGAACCCGGTCGCAATCTTGGCGTCCTCCGCCACGATGCGGAGGTCGCACCCCAGTGCGATATCGAGCCCGAAGCCCGCCGCTCCGCCATTGATCGCCCCGATGATCGGCGTGTCCATTTCGAACATCACGATCGTCGGGTGGTTGCGCGTGTTGAAGTGGGTGCCCCGGCCCGATGAGGCGCCCCCGCCACCGATGCCCGTGCCCGCCACGGCGTCCTTGATGTCGAGCCCGGCGCAGAACGCCCGCCCGGCTCCCGTGAGCACGATCGCCCGGACCTCGCGGTCGGCATCGGCCTCCATCAGCCGCTCGGCCAGCTGCTGCAGCATGCGGCCGGAGATGGCGTTGCTGCGGTCCGGCCGGTTCAGGGTGATGGTGGCCACGTGGCCCTGCACGTCGTAGAGGACTTCGTCGGTCCGTTCGGTCGTGGTCATGGGGTGCTCCTCTGGCTGCGCGGGGTGTCGGCGCTGCCCGCGCGGATGGGGCTATGCTACGGCCCCCGCGCCGTAGGGGAAGGAGCCCGGCTCGAGACTGCGACGGGGCCGTGTAGCCCCTGTCTGGACACCGATCGGCTCTCGTTGAAGCGCCCCACCGGGAGCATGATGCCGGCGCGGCGCATCTGGTTCCGCGCCCCTGGAGGTACGGTCATGTCGCGGCATCAAGAGAACGGACAGCCTGCAGCGGTCGCGCTCCCCCGGGACAATGCATCGCGGAATGTCCCGGTACGTCCACGGCGGCTCGTAGCAGCTGGCGTCGCGATGTTCCCCCTCTACATCGTCATGGACGTGGTTGCGGCGCTGGTCTATGACGGCTACAGCTACCGGGACCAGACCATCAGCGAGCTCTCTGCCGTTGGCGCGCCTACCCGGGCATTTTGGCTCGTCGCCTCGGTGTTCTGGCAGATCCTTGCGTTTTTGTACGCCTTCGGCGTCCTGGGTATCGCAGGCCATCGCCCAAAGGTTCGCATCGTTGGCTGGCTTCTGCTCCTGGCTGCCCTGGGCGGTCCGGTGTGGTGGCTGGCGCCGATGCACCAGCGCGAGGTCCTCGCGGCGGGGGGCGGCACATGGCAGGACACATTGCACCTCGCCCTCGGCGGAGTCAGTTCACTGCTGTTCTTCGCGATGATTGCGACGGGGGCATTCGCCTTCGGGCGGACGTTCCGGTGGTATTCGTTCGCGACGATAGCCTTGATGCTGATCTTCGGGGTGCTCATGAACCGGGAGGTCCCGGACGTAGCCGACAACGCGTCTACCCTCTGGCTGGGAATCTGGGAGCGCATCGCCATCGAAGGAGCCATGCTCTGGCAGGCGGCCTTTGCTGCCGTCCTGTCCTGGTCTTCGTGTGAGCCCGGCCCCGCCGAACGGCAGCCGCCACCGCGCCCCGGCCCCATCGTGTAGAGTCCCTCCCCAGAGATCTCAGGACGGAGGATCCTCCAACGATGAAGGACCTTGCAGGGAAAGTCGCGGTCGTCACCGGCGCGGC
>JBBIVC010000227.1:0-4211 GCA_037439905.1 Thermoflexus sp. | reverse complement strand
AGCCAGGAGCCGGCCGGTTCGGCCCCTTCCACGCCGCAGAAGATGCCCTCGAAGCGGGCGGGTTCTGGTGCGCGCGAGGGGAACGTCTGGAGCGGATGGAAGCACGCTGGCACCGCGCCAGCGGCGGTTGCCGCGGCGAGTTCGCCCGGCCCGAGCGCCCCGCTGCAGTGCACCACCACCTGGCCCTGGCGCCAGCTCAGCCCATCCGCAACCTGGCGGATTGCCCCATCCGGCACCGCAAGGAACGCCACGTCGCACGAGGCGGCGACATCGCCCGGGCTGGCGCTCGCTGCCACTCCGGGGCCGAGCGCGGCAGCGAGCGACCGTGCGGATTCGTTGCGGGCGCTCGCGATGGCGCGCACCGGGTAGCCCGCCCGGATGAGCGCCGCGGCGAGCGCGGCCGCCAGCCTCCCGGCGCCGATCAATCCGATCGACCCTGGCTCGAACGTACTCACGGCGGTAGGAACGCACGGCCGGCGGTGGCCCGTCAATCTCCTCCCGCTGTGTGACAGCCTTCACGTTCGCGGGCACGCCCCTCCGCCCTTCGGACGGTGAATTGCCGACGTTGGGCCGTAAACTGGCTGCAGGCCCGCGTGGATGCTACGCGACCGAAGGGGTGGGCAACCGGGGACCATGGCTGAAATCCGGCTCGATCGCGTGACCCGTACGTTCGGCGCGGTTGTCGCCGTTGATTCTGTGAGCCTGGAGATCGAGGACCGCGAGTTCCTCGTCCTCCTCGGCCCATCCGGCTGTGGCAAATCGACTGTCTTGCGGCTCATCGCCGGGCTCGAACGCCCCAGCGCCGGCACCGTCTACATCGCGGGCCGCGATGTGACCGGGGTCGCCCCCAGGGACCGCGACCTGGCGATGGTCTTCCAGAGTTACGCGCTCTATCCGCATATGTCCGTGTTCGACAACATCGCCTTTGGCATCCGGCGCCGGGACCTGAGCCGCCACGAGCTGAAGGAGGCTGTGAACGCCACGGCCCGCCGCCTGGGCATCGATGGCCTGCTCGACAGGCGCCCCGGCCAGCTCTCCGGGGGCCAGCGCCAACGGGTCGCGCTCGCCCGCGCGATCGTCCGCCGCCCTGTCGCCTTCCTGATGGACGAGCCTCTTTCCAACCTCGATGCCAAGCTGCGCGTGCAAACGCGCCGCGAACTCGCCCGCCTCCACGAAGACCTCCAGACCACCACCGTCTACGTCACGCACGACCAGGTCGAGGCGATGACGCTCGGCCAGCGCGTCGCCATCATCGCCGCCGGACGGCTCCAGCAGGTCGGCCGTCCCCAGGACGTGTACGACCGCCCGGCCAACCTGTTCGTGGCCGGGTTCATCGGCAGCCCGCCGATGAACATCGTCCCGCTCGAGCGCACGGCCACGGGGTTCCAATCGGCCGGCGGCGAGATCCACGTCGATGGTGCGCACGTGCCGCCCGGCGCGCCCGAGACGCTCGCCCTCGGCTTCCGGCCCGAGGCGCTGCAGATTGGCGTGCCCGAAGGCCCGGCGGCCATCGCCTTCAGCGCGCCACTGCTGGTCGCCGAGCATCTCGGCGCGCAGGTCAACCTGGAATGCGCCGCCGGAGGGGCAAGCTTTGTCGCCGTGGCCCCGGGTCATGTGCGCGCCACTCCCGGCGAATCCATCCCGTTCTGGTGCGCCCCCGGCGACCTCCACTTCTTCGATACACGTACCGGGGAGCGCCTGCCATGAAGCGCCTCGTGGACCGCCTCTCCGCAAGGTACGAATCCTCGCCGGGCGAATGGCTGCTCGCCCTGGCGCTCATCGCGCCCGCAGCCATCGTCTTCGCTGTCTTCCAGTTCTACCCCCTGGGGCGGGCGGCCTATCTCAGCCTCCACGAAACCAGCCCCTTCGGTGGCGGCGATATCTACGTCGGCCTCGACCAGTGGCGTCGCGTGCTCGATGACGAGGACTTCCACAAGAGCCTCTGGGTGACCGCGAAATTCGTCCTCATCGTCGTGCCCCTGGGCATCGTCCTCGGCCTCTTCCTGGCGCACCTCGCGAACCAGCGCGTGCGCGGTATCGTTGTCTTCCGGACGATCTTCAGCTCGACGCTGGCGAGTTCCGTGGCCATCGCCGCGGTCACCTGGACGCTCCTCCTGAACCCCCAGAACGGCATCTTCAACTGGCTCATCCGCGAAGCCGGGGGCACGCCCATCTCGTGGCTCACCGATCCGCAGTGGGCGCTCTTCGCCGTTGGCCTCACCTCGGTCTGGATCGGCATCGGCTTCACCACCATCGTCCTGCTCGCCGCCCTCCAGGGCCTCCCCGAGGAGCTCTACGAGAGCGCCCAGATGGATGGCGCGGGCCGCCTGCGGATTTTCTTCCGCATCACGCTGCCGTTGCTCTCGCCATCGCTCCTCTTCGTCGCCGTCGTCTCCACCATTTCGGCGCTGCAGACCTTCGGCCAGATCGACGTCCTCACGCGCGGCGGCCCCCTGGGCGAAACCCGCGTGATGGTCTACGCCATCTACGAAGACGCCTTCCGCTTCCGCGACGTTGGCGGCGCGAGCGTCCAGTCGCTGCTGCTCTTCGCGATCATCGCCATGCTGACTGCCCTCCAGTTCTGGGCTGTCCGCGGGAGGGTCTACTACCGGTGACCGGACGCGCCTTCCGTCTGCTTGGCACCTACGGCCTGTTGCTCTTCGGCTCGGCGATCGTCCTGGGGCCGGTCTACCTGGCGGTCATTAACGCGCTGCTCCCCTCCGGGGAGGTCGCCTCCTACCCGCCCAATGTGCTCCCAAAGGGCTTCGGCATCGGCAGCTTCGGCGATGCCTGGGATACCGTGCCCATGGGGCGCTACCTGGTCAACAGCTTCATCATGGCCACCGGGATCACCGTGCTCCAGGTGGCCACCTCGGTGCTGGCCGGCTATGCCCTCGCCTGCATGCGCTTCCCCGGCCGGACGCTCATCTTCGTCCTCTTCATCGGCTCGCTCATGGTGCCCTGGGAGGTCTCAATCGTCCCGAACTTCCAGACCGTCCGGTCGTTCGGCTGGCTCGATAGCTACCAGGGGCTGATCGTGCCCTTCGCCGCGACCGGGCTCGGCATCTTCCTCCTCCGCCAGCAGTTCATGACCATCCCCTCGGAGCTGCGCGATGCCGCCGCCATGGATGGCTACGGCCACCTGCGCTTCCTCTGGTCCGTGGGTATCCCGCTCGCCCGCCCGGCGATCGGTTCGCTGGCCGTGTTCTCGTTCCTCTCCGCCTGGAACCAGTACCTCTGGCCGCTCCTGGTCACCAACAACGATGACTACCGCACCGTTCAAATCGGCCTGGCACTCTTGAGCCGCGGCGAAATCGACCGCGTGAACGTCGTCATGGCAGGCACCATCATCGCGCTGCTGCCCACGCTCATCCTGCTGCTCGTCTTCCAGCGGCAGCTCGTCCGAGGTCTGACCGCAGGCGCGGTCAAAGGTTAGGAGGCACCCATGCGCCGGCCCACGTTGTTCGTCCCCGCCCTTCTCGCTGCCCTCGCCCTGTTCCTGCTCCCCGCCTGCGGCGACGACGACAACGGCGGGGAGACGCCCGGGCCCGGCACCCCGGGGGCCACGCCCAGCCCCGTCCCCGCCCGCCCGCCGTTCGATATCACCAGCCCGGTGACGATCGACTTCTGGCACTCGATGACGGCCTCCAATGCGACAGCGCTCGAGGCGCTGGTGAAGGAGTTCGACGCCGCCGAGCCGAACATCTCCGTGAACCTGGTGTTCCAGGGCTCCTACACCGACTCGTTCAACAAGCTGGTGGCGCTCGGCATCAACGCCCCCGATGCGCCCGCGCTCGTCCAGCTCGAAGACGTGCTCACCCAGACGATGGTCGATAGCAGGAAGACGGTGCCGATCCAGGAGTTCGTGAACCGCGACAAGTTCGACATCTCGGCATTCCTGCCCCAGGTGCGGGACTACTACACCCTGAATGGTTCGCTCGTCTCGATGCCGTTCAACGTGTCGAACCCCATCATGTTCTACGACGCGAAGACGTGGCGCGCCGCCGGGCTCGACCCGGCGAACCCCCCGAAGGACTTCGATGAGCTGGCGAAGGCCTGCGAGGCGCTCATGATCCAGGAGGGCAACCGCATCAAGCGGCACTGCGTGGCCATGGACATCTCGTCGTGGTACTTCGAACAGTGGCTCGCCAAGCAGGATGCCCTCCTCGTGAACAACGGCAACGGCCGCGATGGCCGGGCCACCGAGGCGG
>JBBIVC010000226.1:0-4216 GCA_037439905.1 Thermoflexus sp. | reverse complement strand
TGAAACTCTCCCTCAACTGGCTGCGCGAATTCGTCGATGTCGACCTGCCCGTTCCCGAGCTTGCCCGGCGGCTCATCGATGCCACCGCCGAGGTCGAGGGCTGGCAGACCATCGGGGCCGAGTGGGATCCTGACAGGATCCGCGTCGCCAGAGTCCTCGCTGTCGAACCTCACCCCAACGCCGACCGCCTTCGCCTGGTCACGGTCGATGCCGGCAACGGGACGCAGCAAGTGGTCTGCGGCGCTCCCAACGTGGCCGCCGGGCAAAAGGTCGCCTTCGCTACTGAAGGCGCCCGGTTGCGTGATGGCCACACCGGCGAGCCCACTGTGCTCAAGCTCCGCCCCATCCGCGGGGTCGAGTCGGCCGGCATGGTCCTCAGCGAGAAGGAGCTTGGGCTCAGCGATGAGCACGAGGGCATCCTCGTCCTGCCAGAAGACGCCCCCATCGGCCGCCCGCTGGTCGACGTGCTCGGCGATGTAGTGTTCGACATCTCCACCTGGGCAAATCGCGCCGACCTGCTCGGGGTGCTCGGGTTCGCCCGCGAGACCGCTGCCCTGACGGACAAGGTCCTGCGCGAGCCCGACCGCTCATACACCGAATCCGGGCGTAACGTCCACGACTTCGTTTCCGTCACCATCGAAGCTCCGGACCTCTGCCGCCGCTTCACCGCCTCCGTCATCGAGAACGTCACCATCGGGCCTTCGCCACGGTGGATGCAGGAGCGCCTGCTCAAGGCGGGGATGCGGCCGATCAACAACGTCGTCGACATCACCAACTACGTGATGCTCGAAACGGGCCAGCCGCTCCACGCCTTCGACTACGACCGTGTACGCGGCAAGACCATTGTTGCCCGGCGGGCAACGGCCGGCGAAAAACTCGTCACCCTCGATGGCGTTGAGCGCGAGTTCGATGGCGAAATGCTCCTGATCTGCGATGGAGGTGGGCCGGTCGGTATCGCGGGCGTGATGGGCGGCGGCAACAGCGAGGTCAGCGAGGCTACCAGGACGGTCCTGCTCGAAGTCGCGAACTTCCGCGCGGGCTCCATCCGCCGCACGTCCACGCTCCTGAAGCTCCGCACGGAGGCATCGCTGCGCTTCGAAAAGGGCATCGGCCCGGAAATGGCCGAGTACGCCCAGCGCCGGGCGCTCCACCTCTTCGAGCGCCTTGCTGGCGGCTCGGTCGCCGCCGGTCTCGTCGATGTGTACCCGGGCAAGCAGCCCCGGCCGACCATTGTCGTCGAGTCCGACCGGGTTCGCCGGGTGCTGGGCATCGACGTGCCCGTCGAAGACGTGCGCCGCATCCTGACCGGACTCGGGTTTGTATGCCACTTCGTGCCCCCGGGAAAGTACAGCGTCCAGCCGCCCGACTGGCGCCCCGACGTCGAAATCCCCGACGACGTCATCGAGGACATTGGCCGCATCTACGGGTACGACAAGCTTCCCGCCACCATGTTGCGCGGTAGCCTGCCCGACCCCGAGCCGAACCCGCTGATGGACCTCCGGGAACGCGTTCGCGATCTCGCCGCCGCCGCCGGTTTCCAGGAAATCATCACCTATACCCTGACCGACCGGACGAAGCTCGAGCGCATGGTGCCCCCGGGTGACCCGCGCCGCCACGAGCCCCTCGCCGTCGTGAACCCCGTGGCTGCACAGCACACCTACCTCCGCACCTCCGTGCGCCCCTCGGTCCTCGAAACCTTCGCGACGAACCGCCGTCATTCCGAGACTGGCCTCCGCCTGTTCGAAATCGGTTTCGAGTACCTGCCGGTCGAGGCAGATCTGCCGCACGAGCGGCCCGTGCTTTGCGCGGTCGTCGGCGGCCCGAGGGAGACCCGTTGGGGTCGCCCCGGCACGGAGCACCTCGACTTCTTCGATGCCAAGGGCGCGGTCGAAGCCATCTTCGGCCACCTCGGCATCCAGGTGCAGTTCGCCCCGCGCAAGGAGTTCGGTCTGCTGGAAGGGCACACGGCCGAGGTGCGCGCAGGGAGCGAGGTGGTTGGCATTCTCGGCCAGGTGCACCCCGCGACGGCCGCGGCCTTCGATATCGACGAGCCGGTGTTCCTCGTCGAGCTCTGGCTTGAGGATATGGTGCGGCACATCCCCGAGCGCCCTGCCTACACGCCGCCATCGAAGTTCCCCGAAGTCCGCCAGGACCTCGCCGTCGTCGTCGATGCCGCCACGCCGGCCGGCCAGCTGCTGGAGCTGGTGCGCTCTCACCGGAGCGGCGGGGTCCGCATCCGCGCCGACGTCTTCGACGAATACCGCGGCCCCGGCGTGCCCGAAGGCAAGAAGTCGCTGGCTGTGCGGCTGCGCTTCCAGGCGCCCGACAGGACGCTCACCGATGCCGATGTGGCGAAGATCCAGCAGGGGTTGCTCGTCCGCCTCGGGAAGGAACTTGGCGCCTCGCTGCGCGGCGGCTGACCGCCGGGCGCCAGGTCACGCCCGCTCTTCGGCCTGCCTTCCGCGCCCCCTCAGGCTGAGGATGCGCGCCGAGTTCCACATCGAGGACCCGTAGCCCAGCACCACGATCAGGAAGATCGCGAACAACGCAACGCCGCCGCCTACCACCGCTGAGCCGGTGCTCTTGTACCAGGTGTGGGCCAGCAGAGCGCCCACACAGAACACCGCGGTCAGGGCGTAGGTCGCCAGCGTGACCTGGAGCGTGGATAGCCCGAGCAGCCGCTCGAGCCGGTCGTGGAAGTGGTCGAAATCCGCGAGCATCGGGTGTTTGCCATCGAGGAAGCGGCGCAGGAAAGCCACGCCCGTATCGAGCAGTGGAAGGCCGAGCGCGACAATCGGGATGTAGAGCGGTACCCGCCCGGTGGCATCGAGGGAACCGGCGACGCTCAACCCGGCGATGGTGAACCCCAGCAGGTACGCGCCCGAATCGCCGAGGAAACGGCTGGCCCGGGTGAGGTTGAACGGCAGGAACCCCAGCGAGGCGCCCGCCAGCGCCGCGAACAGCATGGCGATCAGGTCATGGCCCAGGTCCCACGCGATGTACGACATCGTCGCAGCCACCATCGCGCCGATGCCGGCTGCCACGCCATCCCGCCCATCGATGAGGTTGATCGCGTTGGTCACCGCCACGATCCAGAGGACGGTCACCAGCGGGTCCGTGAATCCCAGTTCCACGGTCCCGCCCCCGGGCAGGGTCATCTCATCGATGCGGAAGCCGCTCACATACAGCACCACCGCCGCGGCTACCTGGGTGGCCAGCTTGACCGGCCAATCGACGTCGCGAAAGTCATCGCGGGCGCCCACCGCGCACACCGCGGCGCCGCACACCGCCAGTGCCAGCAGTTGCCGGAAATCGCCGGAGATGAAGTCGCGCGCCTGGGTGGAGAAGACCGCCATCAGGAACGGCGCCGCGACGAACGCCGCCAGGATGCTCAGCCCGCCAATCTTGGGGATGAGCTCGCCCCGCCGGCCGGCCTTGGTTGGCAGCCGCAAGAGGGCTGTCAGGGGGAACGCGACCAGGAACGCCGCAACGGCTGTCCCGACTTCGAGGCCCAAGGATCGCACCCTGCCGGCAAGTGCGCCGTCGCACGCATCCTACGCGCTCTCGAACGGATGGTCAGCCGCCGGCGGCGTTCCGTCCCCTCACACGCAGCTCGCCATCGTGCATCTCGATGATGCGGTCGGCCAGTTCCGCCATCGCCATATCGTGCGTCACCATCAGCCCCAGCTTCCCCCGGCTCTTCACCTCGTGAATGAGCGACTCCACCACCTGGCGCCCGCGTGCCGAATCGAGGCTCGCGGTAGGCTCGTCCACCAGCACGAGCTCCGGGTCGTTCATCAATGCCCTCCCGATGGCCACGCGCTGGCGCTCGCCGCCGCTCAGCTCCGAGGCAAGCGCGTGCGCCCGGCGCGTCAGCCCGAGCTCCTCCAGGAGCTGGTCGGCACGTCGGCGGGCCGACCGCCGGTTCGTGCCCGTGATGTGGCTCATCACCAGCAGATTCTCCCTGGCCGTAAGGAACGGCAGCAGGTTGTTCGCCTGGAACACGTAGCCCACCGATTCCCGCCGGTATGCCGCCTGCTGCGCGCTGCCGAGGCCGGCGATGTCCCGCCCGTTCACCACGATGCTGCCGCTCGTTGGCGTGAGGAGACCGCCGATCATCGCGAGCAGTGTCGTCTTCCCCGAACCGCTCGGGCCCACGACCGCGACGAACTCGCCCGGTTCGGTGCTGAAGTTCGCATGGCGAACGGCCTGGACC
>JBBIVC010000225.1:0-4217 GCA_037439905.1 Thermoflexus sp. | reverse complement strand
CCGTCCCCGAGGAGGCCTATCGCAAGGAGCTGGTGCAGCGGCAGCTCGCCATCGGACGCATGGCGCGCGAACTCCAGGACCGGCAGCGCTCCGCGGTACTGGTGTTCGAGGGCTCCGACGCGGCCGGCAAGGGGGGCGCCATCAGGCGGGTTACCCAGGCGCTGGACGCCCGGTTCTACCAGGTGGTGCAGATCGCGGCGCCATCGGATGAGGAGCGCGCGCGGCCGTATCTCTGGCGCTTCTGGCGGAATCTGCCCCGCTGGGGCCACATCACGATCTTCGATCGGTCCTGGTATGGCCGGGTGCTGGTCGAACGGCTCGAAGGGTTCGCCGCCCCGCGCGACTGGCAGCGCGCCTACGGCGAGATCAACGCGTTCGAAGAGCAGCTGGTCCTCTCGGGCTGCACCGTGCTGAAGTTCTGGCTCACCACGAGCAAGGAGGAGCAGCTTCGCCGCTTCCAGGAGCGCGAAGCGATGGGCTTCAAGCGCTACAAGATCACCGAGGAAGACTGGCGTAACCGCGAGAAGTGGGACGCCTACGAAGCGGCGGCGTGCGAGATGATCGAGCGGACCAGCTCCGAACTCGCGCCGTGGACGCTGGTCGAGGCGGAGGACAAGTATTTCGCGCGGCTCAAGGTGCTGCGCACGGTCGAGCAGGCGCTGGCGCGGGCGACCGTGAAGTAGGCCGTGCGGCGGCGCCGGGGTTCGCGCCTACAGCGTGTCCTTGCGCTTCTGCAGCCAGTAGACCGCCAGGGCTGTCACGGCGATGAGCCCCACCATCCATGCCCAGCAGACGAACACGTTCGCGCCGAAGAGGTCCGCGAACTGCTCATCGATCCCCTTGTAGGCGAGCGCGCGCTCCTGCGGGGTGGCCAGGCCGGGGATGCCGGGCATGTTGCACGCCGCCAGGTCGCCCACGCAGCCGTCGGTCGAAATGCCGCTGGCGGCGGTGAGCGCCTTGAGCGCCCAGGACGTGCTATCGAGCGAGGCGAGCACGGCGCCCACGGGACCGAGGTCCGAGATTGGCACCAGCCCGCCCGAGAACACGAGCTGCACGACGATGACGCCGATGATGAGCATCATCGCCTGTTCCTCGCGGCGGGTGACGGCCGAGATCAGCAGCGCCCACATGACGCCGGAGATCACGGCAAGCACCAGCGTGACGTACATCGCCGCGTAATCGCCGGCGCTGATACCCGGGTAGTCGATCAGGATCACCTTGGCGCCCCAGAGCACCGCGCCGTGGTAGAGCGCGAAGAGCCCGGCGATGGCCATCTTCGACCAGAGGTAGGGCCAGATCTTGAGGGCCACGGCTCGCTCCCGCGCGTAGATCGCCGACTCCTTCACGATCTCTCGCACCGAGCTCAGTGAGCCCACGAGGAACGGGATCAGCGCGGCCAGGAAGAACATCGTCATCGCCCGGCTGCCATCGCCGGTCGTCCGGTCGAGGGTATCGCCCGGCCATGCGATCAGGTCGATGAGCGACAGCGCGGGCGCCAGCAGGAAGAGGAGGGCGAAGTTCACGCGGTCGCGCCGGATGAGGTCGAAGTAGCGGCGCGAGAGCACACGGAACTGGTGCCAGGCGGAGGATGTCCTGCCGGCGGCCGGCGCCGGCCGCGCCGCCGCTGCGGCCGAACCGGGCACGGGTGGACCGCCCGGGGTGGCCGCCAGGCGCTGCACCACGAACTCCTGATACTGGCGCGACGCGCGGTAGAGGGCGGCCCACTCCTCGGGCGACTTCTCGGCCTCGAGCTTCTCGTAGATGCCGTCGAAGTCCTCGACGCCGAAATACGATAGCGCCTGGTCGGGCGGGCCGAAGTAGGCCAGGTTCCCGCCCCTTGCGAGGAACAGGACCTGGTCGCAGAGCATCACGTTCTTCGTGGCGTGGGTGATAAGGGCGATGGTGTGCCCTTCGTCGGCCAGCCTGCGGAGCAGCCGCATCAATTGGCTCTCGGTGCCCGGGTCGAGGCCCGAGGTCGCCTCGTCGAGGAAGAAGAGGCCCGGTTGCGTGAGCAGCTCGGCGCCAATCGAAACGCGCTTGCGCTGGCCGCCGCTCAGCCGGCCCACCGGGGTTTCCTTTCGCTCGTTCAGGCCGAGCGTGGCCAGTACCGATTCCACCCGGGCGTGGCGTTCGGCCGCCGTCGTGTCATCGGGCAGGCGGAGCTCGGCCGCGTATTCCAGCGCGCGCCCGACCGGCAATTCGCGATGGAGGATGTCGTCCTGCGGGACATAGCCCAGCGTGGTGCGGAACGCATCGAAGTGGTCGTAGAGCGAAGTTTCGTTGAGGAAGACGTCCCCATCGGTAGCGGGCCGGAGGCCGCTGAGCGCGCCAAGCAGGGTCGATTTGCCCGAGCCGCTCACCCCGACAATGGCGACGAATTCCTGGGGCTCGATGACCACCGAGATGTTCTGGAGCAGGTTGAGCCTGTCGCTCACGCGCTGGTTGAGCCCCACGGCCGTCAGGCGGATGTGCTGCGAATGGTCCTCGGGGCGGATGCCGCGGGCGGTGAAGTGGAGGCGCACCGGCCCGACCTGGACCACATCGCCGGGCCCGAGCGTGCGCGCCTCGCCTGGCGCCAGGCGAATGCCGTTGACGTACGTGCCGTTCGTCGAGCCCAGGTCCTCCACCACCCGCGTTCCACCCGGGCCGGGCGAAACGCGCGCATGAAGGAGCGACACGGTGGGGTGGGCCAGGCGCAGCTCGCAGCCTTCGCCCCGCCCGATGGTGACGACCCGCGATGGGTCGAGGGCGACCTCCTGTTCCTCCACCGGGGCCGGGCCCGCCGGGGAGGTGAAGTAGCGCAGGGAGACCTCTCCCGCGATGTCGAGCACGTCGCCATCGCGCAGCTCGTGCGTCTGTACCCGCTGCCCGCCGATGCGGATGCCGTTCGTGGTGCCCAGGTCCTCGGCGATGTAGGCCGTGCCGCTGCGGCGCAGGACCAGGTGGTGACGCGAGACCACGTCGGCGTCGACCCGGATCAGGTTGTCGGCCTCGCGCCCGAGGGTGATCGTGTCGCCTTCGAGCGGCACTTCGCGGGCCCCCGTCTTCGTGACAATCTCTAGGCGGGGCGCAAACGCGGCCATCACCGTCGCATGCGGCCCTGCGGGCGCCGGCGGAGCCCCGGCGATGCGCGTGGCGCCCGGCCCGGCCTCCTGTCTGGGGGCCGCCGGCTCATCGCTCATCCGCGCCTCGACTTCGGCGAGCGAAATGACATCGCCCGCGCGCACGCGGACCGGTACCCGCGGTTCGACCTCGCGGCCGTTCACCTTCGACCCGTTCGCACTCCCCAGGTCCATGAACATCCAGCCATCGGGGGTGGGCACGAGGGTTGCGTGGTGGCGGGAGACGCGCGGGTGCTGGAGCTGGATATCGACATCGGCCGCGCGGCCGATGACCACGCTCCCGGCGAGCGGGACGATGCGCTCGCCGCCGCCTTCGTTAACAACGAGCGCTGGCATGGTTACCTGCCTCGCGATGATGTGATTCGAACCTCATCGCCCGGGAGATCTTGCCGAGCGGGAACCGGGCAGCCGTGTCGCGGCACAATCGCATGGCCCCCTCAGTTCCCGAACGGTGCGCCCGTGATGGTGCACCCGGGCGAGGGATAGTCCTCCACCAGCGACGACTTCGCGATCGTCCGCGCGTCGGCAAAGGTCGTCGTCAGCGTGGCCGTGCCGCGCTGGCCGCCCGAGGCAACCACCGGGTACGTGAACTTCCAATCGACGAAGCGGAAGGTGAACACCCCCAGGTCGATATCCCGGTCCTGCACGGCCGTCACACGGACGCGGTCGCCGTCGTTAATCACCTTGCTGGTCCCGGTGGCAGGCTCGAACCGGAACGAGACCGCATACCGGTCGCCCACGGCGGCGCCGAACGGGCAGTTGTTGGACGTGATCCTGAAGGCATAGTCCCAGCGGTCGAGCACCTCGATCGACCCGGCGCTGGTAGTCGGAATGGCGGTGGGCGGCTGAGTCGGCGGCGCCGTTGGCTGGCCGGTCGGCGGGGCAGTCGCTGGCGTGGTGGTGACCCCCGGCGTGCCCGGCGCGGCGGTGATGCTCACGGCCCCGGTGGGTGTTGCCGGAACGGCTTTCTCCCCTCCACCCTGGAGCGCGACGACGCCCACGCCGATCGCGGCAGCGAGCGCGATGCCGCCGGCGGCGAACCAGGCCATGGGCCGCATCGGGGAGGTGATCATCCGCACTTGGCAGACCGCGGAC
>JBBIVC010000224.1:0-4232 GCA_037439905.1 Thermoflexus sp. | reverse complement strand
CGAACGGGACCACCGGCCTGGAGGGCGCCCACCCGGGCGCCCTCCACCGTCTCCGGACGCCCGGCTCGCTATTCCCCCGGCTTCCAGACCATCAGGAACGCGATGGCGATGGTCGAAACGGCCAGCGCCGCCCCGGTGATCTTCACCCGCGCCGCCGCGTTCATGTAGGCCGGCGGGAAGTCGCCGTCATCCTCCACCTTGTCGAGCGTCGCAAGCGTCCGGTCCACATTCGCCGTCTGCACAAAGACCGCGACCGCGAACGCCACCACGAACCACGCGATCGCCACTCCGAGCCACCAGGGGAAGTCGTCCTTGTACCCGGTCGCGTCGTCGAAGATCAGCCCCAGCCCGAACAGGAGCACGAGCCCCGCGCCCGGGATGACCAGGACCTTTTCGAGGTGATGGCTGAACTGCAGCGCCAACCTGGTCGGGCCAACGCCCCGGCGCTCCGCCCAGGCATGCAACACCGGGATCGCAAACGTTGCCCCGAGAGCGACGATGACCGCCGCAATGTGCAGGAACAGCTGGACCTTGTAGCTCTCCATTGAGTCTCCCCCGTGAGTGTCCCGCGCATCTTGGACGACGTTTTACCAACGCGACACTCCGGCCCGCGGCGCCCCCTGCCGAAAACCACGGGGTGAGCGCACCCGTCAGCGCCGCCGCACCTCCCATCGCCCCGGGACGTCTTCCGCGATGCTAGTGCTGGGCAGCCTCGCTGCGCTGTTCACGCTGAGCGCCGCCGCCATCTACGGCGCATGGCGCTTCTGGCGAGCCCATCTCCTTACCCGCAGCCGGTTCGCCCTCGCCGCGACCGTTATCTCGCTGCTCGCCCCGCTCTCGGCCGTCGTGGTCGTTCCCCTGCAGGGCGAGGGCGGACAGGTCCGGGCAGGGCTACCGGCGGTCGGGGCCGTCGCGGCCGCGGGCTTCGCCCTTTCCCGCACGCGCCGTTTCGCGCCGATGACCATTGGGCTCTGGCTGCCCGCCGCCATCGAGCACCTGCGCCGTGGGGAACCGGCCCCCCTTGCCAGCCTGCTCGAGGCGGTCCTGGGCGAGGACGCTGCCGCCCATGCATCCCGCACCGCCGCGATCGCCAGCTCCCTCGTCGAGCCGCTCTCCGTGCCTCCCGCTGAAGTTGACGACCTCGTGCTCGGAGCGCTGCTCCATGCCATCGGAGGGCCGCTTGCCACCCCGCCCACCGCCACCTGCCCCGCTGGCGTTTCGGCGCGCGCAACCGGCGCCACGATCGTCCGCCGCATCCCTGGCTGCCGCGCCGTGGCGGCTACGATTGCCGCCGCCGGCGAACACTGGGATGGCTCCGGCCCACTCGCGCTGAGCGGCGAATCGCTCCCGCTCGCCGCCCGCATCGTCGCCGTCGCCGAGGCGTTCGATCGGGCCTCGGAAGGGGGCCTCGATGCCGCCCGCAGGGTGCTTCGCGATGGCTCCGGCTCCAAGTTCGACCCGGTGGTCGTTGGCGAACTCCTCTACCTGTATCGCGACCAGTCCGCCGCCCGCGGCGCCTGAGCCCTCCTCCGCTGTCGCCTCCCCTCACAGGCATCTCCGCGGACGTATCCCTGTTTTCGCCGTCGAAATCTGACGAATCACATGGTAGCCGCAACGCAGGCCGGTCCACTCGCGCGTGGACTATCCACTCCCGAAAGGCAGGCGGATGACCTCTCACCGTCACCTGGTACCACGGCTGCCGATCGCCATCTACTTTGGTGCGGTCGTGCTCGCCGCATGCCTGCTCCCGGTGATCGTGTTGCGCCTCCTGGGCCACGCTCCGAACGCGCTCGCCGTCGCCGTGCTTACGGGAACCGCCACAGCAGTCACCGCCGGCTACCTCCTTCACCGCTCCGTCGCTCGCCCCCTCCGCTCCGTCGCCGCCACCCTCGTCGCCGCATCAGAGGGTGACCTCGATGCGCGCCCCACGTCGAGCGCCCTCCTCGAGATTGATGCGCTCACGCGCGCATTCAACCGCCTGGCCGGGTCAGTCCAGGAATCCACCGATACCCTGGTCTACCGCGCTTTCCACGACCCGCTCACCGGCCTGCCCAACCGCGCCCTCTTCCTTTCCGGGTTCACGCGAGCCCTCGGTGCCGCCCCGCGCGCAAACCGGGTCGCCGTGATGTTCCTCGATGTCGACCGCTTCAAATACCTGAACGACACCCTTGGCCACGGCGTCGGCGATCAGCTCCTCTCCGTCTTCAGCCAGCGTGTGGTGGGCGCTGCCGAAGGCCACATGGTCGCCCGCCTCGGAGGCGATGAGTTCACGGTCCTCGTCCAGGGGACGAACGCCCAGGCCGCCGCGCTGCGCGTCGCCGAACGCATCATGCATGCCCTCCGGCGCCCATTCTCCCTCTCCGGCCAGGAGATGTTCGTGACCTCCAGCATCGGCATCGCCGTCAACACCGCCGCCGATCGCGCCACCACCGACCTCCTGCGCAAGGCCGATATCGCGCTCTACCGCGCCAAGGCCGAAGGCCGCGCCCGCTTCGTCCTCTTCACCCCAGAGCTCGACGCCAGCCCGGCCGAGCAGTTCGACCTCGATAACGCCCTCCGCCGTTCCGTCGAGCGCGACGAGCTCCTGCTCCACTACCAGCCACTCGTCGATCTCCGCTCGGGCGACATCACCGGGATGGAGGCCCTCCTTCGCTGGGACCACCCCCACCGCGGCATCCTCTCACCCGCCACGTTCATCTCCATCGCCGAAGAAACCGGAGAAATCGTCCGTATCGGCCAGTGGGTGCTCGAGGAAGCCTGCCGCCGCACCGTTGAATTCCAGCGCCTTCGCCCCGAATACCCGCTTTGTGTCTGTGTCAACATCTCGGCGGCCGAGTTCCGCCAGCGCGACCTCCCCCGCCGCATCGCCCGTGTGCTCGAAGAATCCGGGCTTCCGCCGCGCCAGCTCAAACTCGAACTCACCGAGAGCGTCCTCATCCAGGACATTCCCGCCACCCTCGAAATGCTTGGCGAGCTGCGCGACCTCGGGGTCGGGCTTGCCATCGACGACTTCGGCACGGGCTATTCGTCCCTGAGCTACCTCCAGCGGCTGCCCGTCGACACGCTCAAGGTCGATCAGTCGTTCATCGCCCGCCTCGGTGTCGACGCGACCTCTGGCCCCGTGCTCCGCGCGATCGTCGAGATGGGCAACGCGCTGAACATGCACGTCGTCGCCGAAGGCATTGAGAACCAGTGGCAACGTGAGTACCTGGCAAGCATCGGTTGCCGGGTGGGGCAGGGACACCTCTTTACTGCTCCGGTCGATGCCGCGGAGTTCGCTCGCCTGCTGGCGGCCCACCACCCCATCCCCATCCAACAATTGCGCCGCTTGCCGCGGACGGCCTGAACGCGGTTCAGTTCGCCGACGGTGCGGGCAGCCCCCCCGGCAACTCGATCCTTGCCCCCGGGCCCAGCCCGTGCCGTTCGAACCATCCCTGGTTCACCTCGAGCACGTACCGGTACCGTCCCGCCGGTACCAGCGGCGTCTCATCCAGCGGCGTCCCCTGCTTGATCTCGTTCACCCGCAGATCTGCCCCGATGTAGGCGATGTCGAGGGGAACCAGCGTGTTCCGCATCCAGAAGCCGGTCTGCACGTCCCGGTCGAACAGGAACAGCATCCCTTCGTCTTCGCCAAGTTGCGTCCGGAACATCAGCCCTTGCTGCCGCTGCGCCAGCGTCGCCGCGACCTCCACATGGACCGCGACCCGGGCATCCCCTTGCTCCACGACGATGGTGAACGTCCCGTTGAGGTGCTTCCCCGGCTGAACCGGGGTTGGCGATGCGGTGGGTACCGGCGTCGCCGCGGGCGTGGAGGTCGGCGTCGCGGTCGCATCGGGGGTGGAGGTGGGCCCCACGGCGGTTGGAGTAGTGGTGGCCGCCGCCCCCTTCGTTGCCGTCGGGCTCGCTGTGCCCGTGGGCGTAAGCTGCGGCGTTTCGGACACGACAGGCGGAGGACTCCCGGTCTCGGTGGCGGCCCCCTTTGCGTCCCCGTCCCCTGAGCACGCCGCGGCGAAAACCGCTGCGATCGCTGCAACGGTCATCACCACGACGACGGCAGGCCGCGAGGCTGTCTCCCGGGCGCACTTCGCCTTTGGCAGTCCCCACGCCCTCATTCGCAGCTCATCTCTCGTACTCGCCTCACGCCACCACCAGCAGGATGCCCACCACGCAGCACACCGTCCCCACGCCGATCCGCCGCGTGAACCGTTCTCCCAGGAACACCATCGAGAGCG
>JBBIVC010000223.1:0-4280 GCA_037439905.1 Thermoflexus sp. | reverse complement strand
TGGATGCGCCGGGCGACTGCTCGCCGTCGCGCAGCGTCGTATCGAAGATGAATACCTTGTCCTCGGCCATGGCCGTTGCTCTCCTCCTCTCGGTTAGAGTGACGTCACTCGCACTGGCCCTCCGACCCCGCCAGAGGCGGGGCCGAGGGCCGGAGAAGGACGAGCGTCCGGACCGTACCACCGTGCACCATCGGGCAACCCCCATCCATCTGGCCGGCCTAACCCTTCTTCCCGTCGCCCGCGGCGGGCTTCCTGCTCTGCTGCAGCCACGACATCATCGCCCGCAGCTCCTCGCCCACCTGCTCGATGGGATGCTGAGCGTTCAGGCGGCGCAGAGCGTTGAACACCGGCCGCCCCGCCTGGTTCTCCTGGATCCACTCCCGCGCGAAGCGCCCCTCCTGGATCGCCCGCAGAGCGTCGCGCATGTTCTCCCGCACGCCGTCGTCGACGATCATCGGGCCGCGCGTGTAGTCGCCATACTCCGCCGTGTCGCTGATGGAGTAGCGCATGTACTTCATGCCGCCCTCGTACATCAGGTCCACGATGAGCTTCAGTTCGTGCAGGCACTCGAAGTACGCGATCTCCGGCTGGTAACCGGCCTCGACAAGCGTCTCCCAGCCCAGCTTGACCAGTTGCGTCACGCCGCCGCACAGCACCGCCTGCTCGCCGAAGAGGTCGGTCTCGGTCTCCTCCTGGAACGTCGTCTCCAGAACGCCCGCCCTGGTGGCGCCGATGCCTCGGGCGTATGCCAGCGCGAGCTGCTTCGCGCTCTCCGTCGCGTTCTGGTGCACGGCCAACAGCGCCGGCACGCCCGCGCCCTCCGTGTATACCCGGCGCACCAGATGGCCCGGCCCCTTGGGCGCGATCATCGTGACGTCCACCCCCGGCGGCGGCGTGATCTGCCCGAAGTGAATGCCGAAACCGTGAGCGAACATCAGCATCTTGCCGCCGGAGAGCCCTGGCTCGACGCCCGCCTCGTACACCTGCTTCATCGCCTGGTCGGGCACAAGCATCATCACGATGTCGGCGTCGCGCGCGACGTCGGACACGCTGCCCACGCGCAGTCCTTGCGCCTCGGCCTGCTTCCAGCTCTTCGATCCTGGGTAGAGGCCCACCACGACGTTGACGCCCGAGTCCTTCAGGTTCAGCGCGTGGGCGTGTCCCTGACTCCCGAAGCCGATGACGCCGACCGTCTTGCCCTTCAGCAGCGAGAGGTCCGCGTCCTGGTCGTAATAAATCTGGGCCATGAATCTCCTCTCTTCTCCGCGGGGCCGCCCTAGAGCAGGCTCCCCACCTTGGGTTTGCCTTCACCGGCCGGGCGGTAGCGCTTGTGCGGCTCGCCCTCGATGGGCGCGCTCGGCCCGCCGCCCCGCGTCATAGCCACCGTGCCCGTGCGCACCAGCTCCCGGATGCCGTACGGCTGCAGGAGGTTGATGATCGCCTCGACCTTGTCCTCGGTGCCCGTCGCTTCCACCACCGAATCCGGCGACACGTCGACGATCTTCGCCCGGAAGATGTCCACGATCTCGATGATGGAGCTGCGCGTCCCCGGCGTCGCGCTCACCTTGATGAGCGCCAGCTCGCGCGCCACCATGTCCTCGTGGGTCAGGTCGGTGATCTTCACGACCTCGATGACCTTGTAGAGGTGCTTGGTGACCTGCTCGATGTCGTGGGTGGCCCCGTCGACGGTGAAGGTCATCCGCGACAGGCCGGGGATCTCGCTGTGGCCCACGGCCAGGCTCTCGATGTTGAACCCGCGCTGGCGCCACTTGCTCGCGACCCGGTTCAGGACGCCCGGACGGTCCTCCACCAGCGCGACGATGGTGTGCTTGCTCATCGCACCTTCTCCTTCGGCCGCGCAGGCTCGCCCGCCGGCTCCTCAATGGTCTCCTGCAGGCTCGCCCCCGGCGGCATCATCGGGAAGACGTTTTCCTCCTCCTCCACCTCGAAGTCGATGACCACCGGCCCGGGGTGGCTCAAGGCGTCCTGTATGGCGGCGTCGACCTGGGAGCGGTCGGTGACCCGCAGGCCGCGCGCCCCGAAGGCCTCGGCCAGTTTCACGAAGTCGGGCTGGAAGAGGCGCACGCCCGAGTAGTTGCGGTTGTAGAAGAGCTGCTGCCACTGCCGCACCATGCCCAGGTAGCCGTTGTTGATGATGGCGAACTTGACGGGCAGCTCGTACTCGACGCACGTCGTCAGCTCCTGCATCGTCATCTGGAAGCCGCCGTCGCCGCAGATGGCCCAGACCGTCTCCTTCGGCGCCGCGAACTGCACGCCCAGGGCCGCCGGTATCTCGAAGCCCATCGTCCCCAGGCCGCCCGAAGTGATGAAGCCGTACGGCCGGTCGACCCAGAAGCGCTGGGCCGCCCACATCTGGTGCTGGCCCACGCCTGTGACGTAGTAGGCGTTGGGGCCGTTGTGATCGTAAATGCGCTTGATGACGTACTGGGGCGTCAGCCTCTCCTCCTCGCGGACCTCGATGGACGGATGGCCCGCCCGCATCTCCGCGAGCCATCTCAGCCAATCGTCGTGACGCTTCGGCTCCACCTCGCGGTTCAGGGCCTGCAAAACGCGCTTCACGTCGCCAACGATGGGAACCGCCACCTTCACGTTCTTGCCGATCTCGGCCGGGTCGATGTCCACGTGGATGATCTTCGCCTTCGGCGCGAAGTCCTTCAGCCGCCCGGTCACGCGGTCATCGAACCGCATGCCGACGCCGATGAGCAGGTCGGCCTCAGAGATCGCCATGTTGTTCCAGTACATGCCGTGCATGCCCGGCATGCCCATGAACAAGGGATGCGTGCCAGGGAAACCCCCCAGCCCCAGCAGCGTAGCGATGACCGGGATGTTCGTCTTTTCGGCGAACTCGATGAGTTCCTCCCGCGCGCGGGAGATGACGACGCCGTGGCCTGCCAGGATGACAGGCCTCTGCGCCTCGGCGATGAGTTCGGCGGCGCGCTTGATTTGGAGAGGATGGCCCTCAGTCACCGGCTTGTAGCCGCGCAGGTCGATAGTGTCGCGCCAGACGAAATCGGCCTCCTGCTGCTGGATGTCGCGCGGGATGTCGATGAGCACCGGACCGGGACGGCCCGTGGTGGCGATGTAGAACGCCTCCTGGATCGCCGGGGCCAGTTCGTTCACGTCCAGCACCAGCGCGTTGTGCTTGGTGATGGGGATGGTGATGCCCGTGATGTCGGCCTCCTGGAAGCCGTCACGGCCGATGAGCCAGCTCACCACGGCGCCGGTGATGCACACGATGGGCACCGAGTCCATCCAAGCGTTGGCGATGCCGGTCACCAGGTTGGTCGCGCCGGGGCCGGAGGTCGTCCAGACCACACCCGGCTTGCCGGTGACGCGCGCGTAGGCGTCGGCCGCATGCGCCGCCGCCTGCTCGTGCCGGACCAGGATGTGCTGTATCTGCGGGTAATCCTTCAGACGATCGTACAGCGGGAGGTTCGCGCCGCCGGGATAGCCGAAGATGTACTCGACCCCCTCGCGGGCGAGGCACTCCATCACGATCTGAGCGCCTGTCATCTTCATGTCTGCATACCTCTTCACGGGTTCGCTCCGCCTCGGGCGGAGGTCTGCGTTGGTCAGGGTTAGCGCCGGTGGGCCGTCCCATCCGCCGGAGGCGGAGGGACGTTCATAGCGCGAGGAGGGCCGTTTCCGCCAGCGGCGGAACGCCCTCCCGGCTAAGGGGGAGGGTTACGTCGCGGTCCCGACGCGGGCAGTGGCCCGCGGCCATCGGGACCGGAATCGCCTCCAGACGAGGAGTTCGCGTTCGCACAGCGTCCATAAACAAAAAAGCCCGCACCGGAAGGGATCCCGGGTGCGGGATGGTACCACCCTTCTCCGGCCTCACCCGAAGGCTCCGCCGGACTCTCGCGCGGTAACGGGCGTACCCGGCCAGGGCTACATCCGCCCTCTGGCGGATTCATCCCGGCGGCTCCCGGGCGAGTTCCGAACCCCGCTTGCCGTCGGCCTCTCACCGCCATGGCCGGCTCTCTGAGGCGCTGCGGGCCCGTACTGCTCCCGTTCGCAGCCTGTGCCGCCCCCTCGCCCAGGGGAGCCAGGGGGCTACAGTGGCGACACTATACCGGTGGGCCGTAACGCCCGTCAAGCGGATGTAGGGGCTCGGCCGTAGGGGAAAACCTGCGACCTGACCCTATGCCTCACGGAGCAAGTCGTGGGTTCCGATACGCCGGAGGATGGCCGTGTCCCCGGCCATCGTCATGGTCATGCGGTAGCCGCCAGTCACGCGGGCTTCCCAGATGTCCTCC
>JBBIVC010000222.1:0-4329 GCA_037439905.1 Thermoflexus sp. | reverse complement strand
CCGGCAGTGCTGGGTGCGGGCTCATGAATCCAGCCACACCGTTCCCGGAAGACCCTATATGTTCTACACGGGCGTGGATTCCCTGGGCAATCAGAGCATCGGCTACGCCACGACGCCGGTACTGGGAACCACGAACATCTCCTGGGACCGGCCCGCCACGCCGGTCTACAGGGCGAGCAACACCGGCTGGGCGTACGTGAGTACTCCCGACCAGTTTCGGGACCCCTTCGTGATGCCGGACCCCGACGTCGCGAACTACCCGGGGCGCTACCTGCTGTTCAACGCGGGGAGGGATCGAAACTTCCCCGCGAACGACTTCTACACCATCGGCGTTGCGCGAAACGACCCAGGCACCCTGACCAGTTGGCGCGATCTCGGGAACTACGAGGCCACGGACCACGATCATCTTGCCGTGCCGAACCGCCTCGAATCGCCGCTGGTCGTGCAGGATTCGCTCACGGGTGCCTGGCGCATGTTCGTAGGGAATGGCAGCTACGACCCCCTCGGGTACGAGTCTACGATCTTTCTCACGGAAACAGTGGGTGACAGCGTCACCGATGTCCGCGCATCCGCGTGGCCGCAGCGCGATACGCTGTACGACTACGTGGGCGAGGACGCTGACGTGATCGCCTGGATTGCATGCGAGCATCTCCAGATCGGCCAGGTGCATTTCTTCGCGGCTTACGAGGGAAACGGGATCGGGATCACCCGGATGCACTGGGATCCGGTGGCCCAGAAGTTCATCTTCGTGTATCCCGACGTCACGGGCGTGCCCTCCGGCTCGCATCGGAACGCCGTGCGCTTTTTCGTCGCCGAGCTGCGGCCGGCGGCGGGCGTGGTACGCTTTGCGGTTGAGTCGGAGAGCGTGATCTGGCCACGGATGGTGGTGTACGACGTGACGGGCAGGCGGGTCCGCAAGCTGAGCGAGGGCCGGCCGATGCGAGGGCGCGGGGAAGTCACGTGGGATTGCCGCGGCGAGTCCGGAGAGGCGGTGGCCACCGGCATCTACTTTGCGCGGATGACGGGGGCGGGGCGCGCGCAGGTCGTGCGCGTTCCGGTCATCCGGTAGCGACATCGAGGTTCAAGATGCGACTGTGTGATACCCGCGGAGCCGAGGGGCCCAGGCGAGAATGAGGAGCCTAGAGGTGCTCCGATCCCGCGTCACCTCAGTCCGGTTGCTGAAGGGCGGGCTGCGCTCGCTGTGGCTCCTGGGCGGCCTCATGTCCGGTCTGCCGGCTGCCGCTTGTGCCCAGTCGGTGGACACCACGATGTGGAGCTGCGACCGGGGCGGGCGAGTGCTGGCCATCGCGCGCGAGGGCAACACCATCTACATCGGCGGGAACTTCGCGTACGTGGGCCCGTCCACCGGCGGCGGCGTGCCGATCGACGTCCGGTCGGTCACACCGCTGCCCCGCTACCCGCGGGTGGTCGGCCGAGTGAACACCGTATTGAACGACGGAGAAGGTGGCTGGTACGTCGGCGGGGAGTTCTCCCACGTGGGCAACCTGCCGCGGGCCAATCTGGCCCATATCCTGGCCGACGGAACAGTGGCGGCGTGGGCGCCGGACCCCGACCAGCAGGTCTGGGCCCTGGCGGCGGTGGGCCAGACCCTGTACGTGGGCGGCGACTTCAACTTCGTGGGGGGCGAGCCGCGGGCGCATCTGGCGGCGTTGGGGCCCGCGAGCAGCGCGGCGCTGCCCTGGAGGTGCGACATCAACAGCCGGGTGACGGCCCTGGTGGCGAGCGGGCCGACGCTCTACGTGGGTGGCTGGTTCGCGTACGTCGCGGGACAGCCCCGGTCGCGCGTTGCGGCGGTGGACCTGGCGAGCGGGCTGCCGACGCCGTTGCAGGTGAGCATCGACGACCAGGTGAAGGCGCTCGCGCTGCACGACACCACGCTCTACATCGGCGGATACTTCTGGACGGTGAACGGCGAGCCCCGCCGGTGCCTCGCGGCCGTGGGGGCCGAGAGCGGCGCCTTGCACGCGTGGGACCCTGCCCTGGAGCGCACCCCCATCTCGAGCATCGATGGCGGCCCGCACGTGAACGCGCTGCTGGTCAGCGGGCAGTCGCTGTACGTGGCGGGCACGTACTCGAAACTCGGCGGCCAAGCTCGGCGAGGGCTCACGCAACTGGACTTGAGCACCGCGCGGGCCACGGCCTGGAACCCACGGGCGTTTGGCGGTGGCTACATCGGGGTATCGGAGTTCTATTCGCTCGTCAGGTCCGGGGACACCCTGTTCGTGGCCGGCTGGTTCGACTCGCTGGGGGGGCAGCCCGGCAGGATCGGCGGCCGTGCGGGGGCGGTGAGCGTCGCGACGGGGGCGAGGATTGACTGGGATCCCGACACGAACGACCTAGTCATGTCGCTGGCGCTGCAGGGCAGCGTGATGTATCTCGGCGGCGGGTTCACTTCGGTGGGCGAGTGGGTGGAGCGGCATGGCCTGGCGGCGATGGACGCCACCACGGGTCGCGTCACCGACTGGGACCCGCGCCCCAGCAGTTATGTCAAGAGCCTGCTGGTGCATGGAGGCAAGGTCTACGTGGGCGGGTATTTCAGCTGGATCGGCGGACAACCACGCTACGGTATCGCCGCGCTGGACCCCGAAACCGGCGAAGCCACGTCGTGGAACCCGGGTGCGGACTGGGCAGTGTGGTCGATGGCGCCGTTGGGCAATACCGTCGTTGCGGGGGGCATCTTCAGTTGGATCGGGGGCCGGTCCCAGCGCGGTCTCGCGGCCATTGACACCTCGACCGGGCTGGCCACGACGTGGAATCCGCACGCTGGTGGGGATGTCTACAGCGTCGCCGTGAGCGATTCGGTGATCTACGTCGGTGGGGACTTCCTCACCATGGGCGGGCAGCCGCGGAACTCGCTTGCAGCGCTCGACCCGGTGACGGGGATGGCAACCCCATGGAACCCGGAGACCGATGGAAGCATCGGGGCCATGACGCTGCTCAACGGCACCATCTACGTCGGCGGCTGGTTCCACACAGTGAATGGGGTTGTGCGCCACAATCTCGCCGCGATCGATCGGTTCGGAGCCGTGACGTCGTGGGTGGCGGACGCCTTCGGCCCGGGGGGGTACGGCAATGTGCAGGCACTCGCTGCAGCTGACAGCACCGTGTATGCGGGCGGGTTCTTTACGTGGGTCGCAGGGCAGCCCCGCCCGTATTTCGCGGCCCTCGACGCCACTACCGGTGCCCTCCGGCCCGAGTACCCGCAGCCGGACGACAACGTGTGGTCGCTCGCCGCGAGCAACGGGATCGTCTACGTAGGTGGGGGGTTCACGAAGATGAGCTCGTGGCCCCAGGTCAACTTCGCGGCGATCAATCCGCCCGAGGCGCCCTCGCAACCCACACGCCCGGGGCTGGCGCTGGCCCAGTGCGCGCCCAATCCAGTGCGGGACAATACGGTGATTCGCTATGCCTTGCCCGCGGATCAATGGGTCAGCCTGTCCGTGTTCGACCTGCAGGGGCGTCTTATTGCGAAACTCCTCTCGCGCGAATTGCAGACGGCAGGCCTGCATGATGTGCCCGTGTCCACCGCCGGGTGGCGGCCGGGATGCTACCTGTATCGCCTGGAGGGCGGAGGCCTGAGCGCCACCAGGAAGATGGTAGTGCTGCAATAGCACCTTCGTCAGCTTCCCTCGCCGTCTGGCAGGAACCGATCGGAGTTCTGGGCTCCATCAAGAGCAAGAGACTTCTTGAGCTTGCTCCGCGCGCTCCGCTTGCGCCTTCGTCCCCGTTCCACCCTCAGGACGACGGACGTCCGGGAGCCCGAGCATCTGCGCCAGCTTCGCCTGGGAGAGTCACAGCGCACGCCTCGCCCGCCCGGAACTGCTCGCCTGGACTCTCCCATGTGGGCACGGGCGTAGCCCAGGAACCGCGTGACCGCTGGGAGATGCCGGATCGCCGGCTCCGCCCGCCCCCGCTCCCAGTCACACAGGGTCGGCGGCACGACTTCGAGCAGCCGGGCCGCCGCCCGCCGGGTGAGTCCCTGGCCCATCGGGCACCGCCGGATGTGCTCTCCGATGGTCCGCGCCTGTTCCGCGTAGCTCCTTGGGGTTTCACGAGGTCGCTGGCCACGCAGCCTGAGCCGACAAGAAGGCAACGCGGGGTTCGGGGTTCAGGGCCATCGTCGCGTAGCCCGCGTAGATGCGGCTCGTGAAGTAGGCGAGCGGAGGTTGGGCAGCTTGTCCTTGGCGATCCGGATCACGGCGCGAGGTGCTCATGCAAGGTTCCGGCCGAGGCCGGGAAGCCGCCGGTGGGCTGGGGACGAGCCGTGGCCGCGCAGCCGCGTGGCCACCGTGTCCCAGTAGGCGGCGG
>JBBIVC010000221.1:0-4366 GCA_037439905.1 Thermoflexus sp. | reverse complement strand
CCTGGCCGGCACCGGCGCGGATCGAGTCGAGCCGGTGAGCTCGCGCGCCCGGGGTGCGCTCAGCTGCTCCTTCCGGGTCCTGATGGATACGGCCTCGTCCTCTACCGGCTCCGAGGCGGCGGCAGGCTAATACCGCGGCCGTTTGGCCCCGGACGGGGGCCCATTGGACCGTCTCCGCGGGATCGGGCACGCTATAGCGTCCCGCCATAGACCATGCCCCCGGGAGTGCCCTCGTGAAGTTCCACTGGTTCAACCTGATGCCGTACCCCGACCTGCCGGAGGACTTCCGGCAAACGCACCGGAGCGTCTGGGTCGATGTGGACTCGCGCCTCTACGACCCGGTGCGCGGACACCAGATTTACAACGACTACCTTGACCTGCTCGAGTTCGCCGCCGAGCTCGGGTTCGATGGGGTCGGGGTCAACGAACATCACGCCAACGCCTACGGCCTCATGCCCTCTCCAGCGCTGATGGCGGCCACGCTCGCGCGCCGGACGCGAGACGTCAGCATCGTGCTCCTTGGTCAGTCGATCGCGCTCTACAACCCGCCGACCCGGGTGGCGGAGGAGATGGCGATGCTCGACGTCATCTCCGGCGGGCGGCTCATTGCGGGGTTCCCGGTTGGCACCTCCATGGACACGAACTATGCGTTCGGCCAGAACCCCGCGACGCTGCGGGAACGGTATGCCGAGAACCACGACCTCATCATCCGTGCGTGGACCGACCCCGAGGTGTTCGCGTGGAACGGCAAGTTCAACAAGCTCCGGTACGTGAACGTCTGGCCGCGCCCGATCCAGAAACCGCATCCGCCGGTCTGGATCCCGGGCGGAGGGTCGGTAGAAACGTGGGATTTCTGTGCCGAGAAGCGCTACAACTACAGCTACCTCAGCTTTAGCGGCTTCAAGCGCGGCGCGCAGCTGATGACGGGCTTCTGGGACCGCATCGAGGCGCTCGGCAAGCCGTTCAACCCCTACCAGGGCTCGTTCGCGCAGCAGATCATCGTCGCCGAGAGTGACGCCGAGGCCGAGGAGAGCTACTTCCAGCACGCGCGCTACTTCTTCGAACGCTGCCTCCACGTCTACCCGGGCTTCGCCGATGCGCCGGGCTACCGCACCGAGGCCACCATCAGGGCTGGGCTGCGCGCGCAGGTTGGGGGTGTCAGCTCGGGCGGAGCCGTCGGCAAGTCGTATCGCCAGTGCGTCGACGAGGGCTTCCTCGTCGCCGGAGACCCCGACCAGGTAACCGAGCAGATGGAGCACCTCATCAAGTCCCTTCGCATCGGCCACGTGTTCTGCCTCATGCACATCGGCGATATGCCGCGGGACAAGTGCGAGAAGAGCACCCGGCTGTTCGCGGAGCGGGTGATGCCGAGGCTGCGGCACCTGTGGGAGGGCTACGAGGATCACTGGTCGCCGAAGCCGCTCGACCCGGGCCGGGTGGCGGTGCCGCGGCCCATTCGCGAGCGGGTGAAGGCGTGAGGGAAGCGGCCATGGAACAGCTCACCGCCGTCATCCGCCCCGGCAAAGCGCCGGTCCACTACTTCCGGGGGGGCGCCGGCACACCGGTGCTCTACCTCCACCACCTTGCTGGCCTGCAGGGCTGGGAGCCCGCGATCGCCGAGATCGCCACACGCTTCGACGTGATCGCGCCCTACCACCCGGGCTGGGGCCCATCGGAAGGCCTCGACGAGATCGACGATGGCCTCGACCTGGTGCTGCATTACGTCGACTTTCTCGATTTCCTCGGACTCGAGCAGGTGCACGTGCTCGGCCATTCGATCGGGGCCTGGATCGCGGCCGAGCTGGCCGCCATCCGCCCGGACCGCGTGCGCAAGCTGGTGCTCGCGAACCCGATGGGCATCTGGACCGAGGAGATCGGTGGCGAGGACCCGTTTGCCCAGAACCCGATGCGCGCGACGGAAGTGCTGTTCGCCGACCCCGCCCGTCGCGAAAACCTGGTCCTCCGCGATGGCACGGTGGACCCGCTCGAAAACTACGTGCAGGAGATGAAGGACCTGAAAGCGGCGGCGAAGTTCCTCTGGCCGCTGGGCGATACCGGCATCATCAAACGCCTGCCGCGCATCGCGGCGCATACGATCGTGGTCACGGGCGCGGCGGACCGGGTGGTCCCCCCGGCGTACGGCCAGGTCTGGAAGAGCCAGCTGCAGTGGGCCGAAGCGAAGACGATCCTGGATGCCGGGCACCTTGCCAACCTCGAACAGCCCAACCGCTTCGCCACCATCGCGGGGAGCTGGTTCATGGCGCCCTGAGCGGCGGGGGCCACGCGCGCCGCGCCGATTCGCTACGCTAGCCAGCGTGAGCGAACCATCGATCTTTATGCAGGCGGCGATCGCTGCCGCCCGCGCCGTGCGCGGCCGGACCAGCCCCAACCCGTGGGTCGGGGCCGTGGTGGTGCGCGATGGCGTCATCATCTCGACGGGCGCCACCTCGCCCTACGGCGGCCCCCATGCCGAGGCGGCAGCGCTTGCCAACGTGGATGCGCGAGGCGCCACCCTTTACACCACGCTCGAACCGTGTGTGCCGTTCGAAGGGAAGCGCACGCCCCCGTGCTCGGAGGCGATCATCGCGGCCGGGGTGGCACGCGTCGAGGTCGGCATCCTCGACCCCCACGTCGGCGGCCCGGGGGTGGCCCGTCTGCGCGCGGCCGGCATCGCCGTGGAAGTGGGCGATGGCGCCGGGGCCGTCACTGAACTGCTCCGGCCCTACCTGCGCTTCCGCCATTCCGGCCGGCCGTATGTCATCGCCAAGTTCGCGGTGAGCCTGGATGGCATGGCCGGCGCCCCCGAGGCAGGCGTCCGCTGGCTCACCGGGCCGCTGGCCATCGAACGTGCGCACCAGGACCGGGCGTGGATCGACGCCATCCTGGTGGGGAGCGGGACAGTCATCGCCGACGACCCCTGGCTCACGGCGCGGCCCGGTGGGGCGATCGCCGCCCGCCAGCCGGTGCGGGTGGTGCTCGACCGGCGTGGGCGCTCGCCGGCCTCGGCGCGCGTGTTCGATGGCAGCGCGAGGACCATCGTGGCAACCTCGGCCGGGAGCCCCCGGGATTGGAAGGATGCGCTCCGCGGCCGGGGCGTGACGGTGCTCGAACTTGAGGACCATGCGTCAGGCATCAACCTCGACCAGCTCCTGGCGGCGTTGGCGCAGCGCAACGTCGTCTCGCTCATCGTCGAGGGTGGGCCGTCCGTCCATGCGGCGCTGTTCCGCGATGAGCTGGCCGACGAGGTCCACGCCTACATCGCCCCGCGCCTGCTGGGCCAGGGCGTGCCGCTGCTGCCCCGTGGCCTGGTGCCCGCGCCGGTGGAGCTGCGGGATGTGGCCGTGGAGCCACTCGGCGCCGACGTGCTCGTGCGGGGCTACACTGGGACGTGGTCGCCCTGAGCGACCGGGAACTCGCGCACAGGGAGGGAGACATGGCGCGCAACTGGATCGTCGTCGGTGGGCCGGAGATTTTCGGCAAGACCCGCGAGCTGGGGTTCACCCGTCACGGCTTCAAGAGCACCCGGCGCAACATGGCCAACAGCATCCAGCCGGGGGACCTGCTGGCGTTCTACGTCACGGGCAGGAAGCAGTTCGCGGCGATCTGCCGGGTCACCTCGGGTGTGGTCGAGGAGCAGACGCGAATCTGGCAAAGCGACAAGAAGCCGAACGAGATGTACCCCTACCGCTGCGGCATCGAGCCCGTGGTCGTCCTTGATGAAGACCGGTGGCTCGATGCCGAGCCGTACCACGACCGCTTCACGTGGACGCAGCGCTGGCCGCGGGCGAACTGGACGCTCGCCTACCAGGGCAACCTCCATGAGGTCCCGCAGGCCGACATGGAATTGCTGCTGGCGGACATGAGGGAGGCGGAGAAGGCTGCGTCGCCTGTCTGATCGGCCGGGACGAAGCATCTGTAGCAAATTGATTGCCCCGTTCCGAATTCTTGCGTACTATCCGCGCCGACATGGGGAGGGTGGGATGTACCAGTTTCCAAAATGCCGTAAGTGTGACTACGGCGATCTGGTCCCGTTTTCTGACTTCGGCAGCCAGGGGGCGCCGATCCACTACAAGGCGTGGGTCTGCACCAACCCGGACTGCGGCTACAACATCAAGATCCGCAACGGCGAGCTGTTCATCGACGAGCCGATCAACGACGGCCAGGTCCATATGAGCCGCTCGCGCTAGGCCGCGGGCAGGTCTCTTTCCGTACACCCGGGCTCGCGTTCCCGCGTGCCCTTTGTGATAGACTGCACGAGCAATGCCACAGGCGAACAAGGTCTACCAGCCCCTCCCGCTCAGGCTCGATAGCGATGTCGACGAGGAAGTGCAGCAGAACATCCTCGTTACGAGCGTCGACCAGGTCC
>JBBIVC010000220.1:3177-4377 GCA_037439905.1 Thermoflexus sp. | reverse complement strand
GATGGAACCCGCACCTAGAGGAGGCACTGGCCCGCCAGGCTGCTAATCGCGGTGATCCGGCGGCCCTGGAGCACCTCATCGAGGAAGCCATCGGTGCAGTAGCCAACGGAAATCCCGGTCTCGGGGTCGCCCCAGCCGATCTGGCCGCCAGCGCCGCCATGGCCGAACGCCCGGGGCGAGCACGTCTTTCCGAACCCGCGGAGGCTGGCGTTCCCATCATCGCCGGCCACTACGACGGTCAGCGCCCGGTTGCACGGGTACTCGAGCAGCGGAACCCGGTGGTAGTCCTTCGTGCGGACCCGCGTCGCCCATTCGATCGTTTCGGCCTTCAGGAGACGCTTGCCGGCGGCGGTCTCTCCCCCGTTGATGAGCGGCTGGTAGAACATGGCGAGCTGAGCCGCCCCGGCCACGCCACCACCTCCCGGGACACCGACGGCGCGTACCGCTGGCCGGTTGAAGGTCTTGATGGCATCGGGGGTCACCTCGCCCCACCCGCCGGGCGGCGGCACCGGGGGAACGAGATGGCGCACGTCGGCCACGCGGCCGTTTTCGTGTTCCGGGAGCCCGACGTACAGGTCGGTGAGTCCCATCGGGTCGAGCATTGTCTCCCGGACGAACGCGCGGAAATCCTTGCCGGTGCGGCGCTCGATGATCTCGGCGATGACCCAGTGGGCGCTGGTCGCGTGGTATTCGAATTTGGTGCCGGGCTCCCAGTTGAGCCGCCAGCTGGCGAAGCGCTCGAGGCGGCGGTCGCGGTTGTCCCAATCCTGCGGGGCGAATGGGGCCAGGGGGAAGCCCCCGGTGTGGGTCATGAGCTGGGTGACGGTGACCTGGTCTTTCCCGTTGGCGCCGAACTCGGGAATGATGTCCGCGATGCGCTCTTCCTCCTTCAGGAGGCCGTCCTCGAAGAGGGTCCAGGCTGCGGCGCCGACAATGGCCTTGGTGCAGCTGAAGATGGTGTAGAGGGTGTCGTTCGTTGCGGGCACCTCGGTTTCGCTGCCGTTGTGCCGGACGGTCCCGTAGGTGCGAACGCCAGCGAGGCGGCCATGGCGGGCGACGGCTACCTGGGCGCTTTTGAGGGTGCCGTCATCGACGTCGCGCTTCGCGCGGGCGAAGACGGCTTCGAGTTTCTCGCTATCGATGCCGAGGTCCTCTGGCCGGGTGGCGGTGAAGTCTGCAGTCCCCATTGGTGTCCTCCGA
>JBBIVC010000220.1:0-3159 GCA_037439905.1 Thermoflexus sp. | reverse complement strand
GCGCAACGATACCGGTTTGGAGGGCCGTTGTGGGAGGGATGGCGGGGGGGCGAGCGCGCTCGCGCGATACAATGGGCTGCGCGCCCCCGTAGCTCAGGGGACAGAGCAGGCGCCTTCTAAGCGTCTGGCCGCAGGTTCGAATCCTGCCGGGGGCGCCAGCTTTGCCGTGGGAGCGCCCTCTCTTCCTAGCGAAGGGGCGGCCTGACACCCCCGGGCCCCCGGCGTAGACTCGGGGCATGCGTATCTCTCCCTCCGTCCGCGCCGCTCTCGTGCCCGATGAGAACCCGATGCATCCCGACTTCACCTGCATCTACCTGGTGGGGGCCGAGGGCCAGCAGTCGCTCACCATCGACTCCGGCGAGGCGATAGACCGGTACCAGTGGTTCCTGCGCGGCTACCTTGCGGCGGTCGAGAAGGCGGAGATCGGGGTAGCAACCATCACCCACCACCACGCCGACCATTCGGGCAACCTCAAGTGGGCGAAGGAGTTCCTCAAGGCTGACATCGCCATCCCCGGGAACGGCCGGCCTCTCTTGAAGGGGCGCATCCCGGCGAAAGTCTCGACGCTGAAGGACGGCGATGTCATCGAGCTGGACGGCGGAGTGCGCGTGCAGGTGCTGGAAACGCCAGGCCACAGCGTTGATTCGCTCTGCTTCTACATCGAGGAGGAGGGCGTGCTGTTCACTGGCGACACACTCCTCGGTTCATCGACGACGACCGTATGGGACCTCGGGCTGTACCGGCAATCGCTGAAGCGGCTGCTGGAGCTCCCGAACCTGAAGGTCATCTGCCCGGGGCACGGGAAGATCGTGAACGACCCGCGGGAGCGGCTGGAGATGTACGTGAAGCACCGCGACATGCGGGAGCGGCAAATCCTCCAGGTGCTCGATGGCGGCGGGGCCATCAGCAGCTGGGACATCATGCTCCAGCTCTACCCGGACATCGACAAGCGGCTGCGGCGGGCGGCCGACAACAACGTGCGTTCGCACCTGAAGCAGCTCGCTGATGAGGGCCGTATCAAGGTCTACCCGGGCAAGCCCCGCAGGCCACGGAGTGCCGCGGCAGTGCAGCGCGACATCGAACACGCACGGCAGCGGGACCTGGTCATCAAGCAGGCGAGGAAGTTCGAGGCGGAGAAACGGCGGGCCGAAATCCGCATGCAGGAGAACCCGCCGACGGCGGAGTGGCTGGAACCGCCCCGCTACGAGCTGGTTGGGACCGCGAGCGACGCGGCGCGGTAGCCCTATTCCACCGGCGAGTTTCCAAGTGCGGGGGGCGCCGATGTCGGCGATGGCGTTGGAGTGGGCGAAGGTGTTGCGGTTGGCGTTGGCGTAGCCGATGCCGCCACGGTTGCGGTAGGCGACGGAGTGACCGCCGGGGTTGCGGGACGCGTTGGCAACGCGACGGTGGCCTCGCGAGGAGGCGGGTTCAGGGGGTCGAGCACGAGCGCGGGCACGCTGACGAGCACGAGCGCGATTTTCTTCTGGGTGCGCTGGGCAATCAGCGCCTGGAGTGCTTCCGCATCGCCGATGGCCGGCTCGATCGGGGTGCGGACGGTGAGGCGCACTTTGGTTGCGCCACCGGGCCCATTTTCGCGGTGGAGGTCGGTCAGTTCGCTCCCTGGCAGAACCTCGGCAAGGGCGGCGCTGGATGCATCCCAAAGCGATTCGGCCTCCCGGGCTTCGCCGACGGCACGAGCGGACAGGCCGAGCAGCGTGAGACCAAGGAGCGCAATGGGGATGATGCCGAGGGCGAACTGCTGGATCGGGTAGCGGTTGTGGTGCTTGCGGGGACCGAGGCCCAGGGACCAGAACACCATGCCGGCGGTGAAGACGATGGCGGCGAGGTTCGTGGCAAAGAGCAGGAGCGCGCCGCCCCAGACGCCCCGGTCCTGGATGGCGAGACCGATGCCAACCGTGCAGAGGGGCGGCATGAGCGCGGTGGCGATGGCAACGCCGGGAAGCGCTTCGGTGTCGCGCAGGCGGGCGACGGCGTAGGCGCCGATGGCGCCGCCGGCAAGGGCGATGCCGAGGTCCAGCGGGTTGGGGCGGGTCCGCGCCTGGACTTCGCCTGGAAGCGATTCGAGGACGTTGAACGAGGAGAGCATGGCGGCGTGCGCCAGCACGAAGGAGATGGCGATCGCGGTGAGCGCCCCTTCGCCCAGGGCGAGCAGCGCGGCCATCCCCTGGCGGGTTCGCCCCCCGAGGCTGGCCTCGCCGATGGCCATGATGGGGCCCAGGAGCGGCGCGACGAGCATGGCGCCGATTACGACGGCCGTGGAGTCGGCGATCAGGCCAAGCGTGGCGATGACCGCCGAGAACCAGACGAGCAGGCGGAATCGGAAGTCGGCCCGCCCCGCGCGAAAGAGATCGGCGCGAATGCGGCCCGGTGGGAGAGTCTGGTGCGCCGGCATCGTCCGCCATCGTAGCGTGTCGCGGTCCCGCGGGCTGGCCGGGCCGCCGCTGACAGCCGACACTCCAAGCGAAGGCCGGCAAATCCGGGCCAACCGAGGAGGGGAGCGCATGCTCAAGGGCGACAAGGTCATCCTGCGGCCGATGCGCCGGGAGTACCTGGAGAAGTACTTCGAGTACCGGAACGACGTGGAGCTCGAGCTGCTTTCGAGCGGGGAACCGCCGATGCCGATGGAGTACGAGCGGCTGGTGGCCATGTTCGAAGCGCAGCTCCAGCGGCCGCGCAGCGAGGTGAGCTGGTTCGCGATCGAGGTGCAGGGAGGGAAGTTCATCGGGCAGTGCCTGTTGCACAACTTCGACTACGCCGCGCGGACGTGCGAGCTTGGGATCACGATTGGCGACCGCGACTATCACGGGCGTGGTTACGGGCGCGATGTGGCGAAGCTGCTGGTGAAGTACGCGTTCCGGTTGAGGAACATGGAGAAGGTGTGGCTGACAACGAACGGGAGCAACACCCGGGCGCTGAAGGCGTTCGCGGCCGCCGGGTTCGTGGAAGAGGGGCGCCTGCGGAGGCACATCTGGCTCGATGGCAGGTACGATGACCTGGTTTACATGGGGATCCTGCGCGACCCGCCTGCCGGGACGGTGACGGGCGGCGGCGAGGAGCCCAAGCCCGCCGTGGAGATTGCCGATGCCGAGGATGAAGCCTGACGTATTGGAGGAGTTCCTCCAGATGCCGACCGTTGGC
>JBBIVC010000219.1:0-4413 GCA_037439905.1 Thermoflexus sp. | reverse complement strand
GCCGCGCCAGCCCACCTATTCCGCGTCTCCGCGCATCAACACGGTCGAACCGATGTCGATCGGCGGCACCATCCAGGCCACGCATTCCACGCTCGTGGTGAACGAACTCATCGGCCGGACGTCGGGCGTGCCGGGGGAGAGCTTCCAGCTCCAGAACTCCCTCATCCTTCCGCGGACCGAGGAGGAGTACCTGGAGGTATTCGAGCCGGACGGTGAGTGGACCGGCTGGACAGAAGTGACAACGTTCCGGGACTCGGGGCCAGATGACCGGCACTACATGATCGATGGCGTGACCGGCACCCTGCGTTTTGGGCCGACGATCCGCGAACAGGACGGCCGCGAGGTCGCGCACGGGCGGACGCCTGCGCGTGGCTCGGCCCTCCGGTTCACCAGGTACCGCTATGGCGGCGGTATCCGGGGCAACGTGGGCGCGAACACGCTCACCGTGCTGCGCTCATCGATCCCGTACATCCGCGAGGTGACGAACCGCATCCCGGCCTCCGGCGGACTCGACCCCGAGACGCTGGACGCAGCCCGCCTGCGGGTGCCGGAAGCGGTGAAGACGCGTGACCGGGCGATCACCGCCTCCGATTACGAGTTCCTGGCGCGGGAGGCATCGCGCCGGGTGGCCCGCGCGCGCTGCATCCAGGTGCGGATGGATGGCTCGGGGAGCTCCGTCCCCCCCGGGACCGTCGAACTCCTCATCGTCCCCCTCCTTCCCCCGGATTACCCGCGGACCGTGGAGACCCTTCAGCCAGCGCCCGAGCTCCTGGAAGAAGTGCGGGAATACCTCGACGAGCGCCGGTTGCTGGGCACGCAGCTCGTGGTCGATGGACCGGCCTACGTGGGCGTCAGCATCGAGGCGACGATCCTGGTCCAGCGCCACCGGCGCGCCGACGACGTTCGAGCGGCCGTTGCCGAACGTATCCGCGAGTACCTTGACCCGCTGTTCGGAGGACCCGACGGCACCGGCTGGCCGTTTGGGCGCGACCTGTACCTCTCCGAGATGCAGTCGGTGGTGCAGTCGGTGCCGGGCGTGGAGTATGCCCAGGACGTGACGCTGTACCAGGTCGACATCCAGACCGGGCAGTCGCGCGCCGCTGGCCAAAGCATCACGGTCGCCGATGATGTGCTCCTGCTGTCGTACGAACATGTCGTGACGGTGGCGCAGCGATAGCCATGGCGATGACACCGACCAGCGCGAACACCGGCGTCAACGGCAGCGACGGCTCGCCGCCAGCCCTCGCCCCAACCGGGCATTCTGCCTGGGATACGCCCCCGGGCGTGCCCCAGGCGCGCAGCTCGTACCTGGACTACCTGCCGGGCATCTACCAGGAGAACGAGCTCAGCGACTTCCTCGGGCGGTTTCTGCTCATCTTCGAGCACATCCTTTCCCCGATCGATCGCACGATCGAGAACATTCCCTACTACTTCGACCCCGACGTGGCTCCGCCGGAGGTGGTCACATGGCTCGGTTCGTGGCTGGGGCTGGCGCTCGATGCCCGCTGGCCGGAAGAGCGGCGGCGCGACCTGGTGAAGGCGGCACCGGAGCTCTTTCGCTGGCGCGGCACTCGAAGGGGCCTGGCGCACTTCCTGCGCCTCTACACGGGGGTCGAGCCAGAGATCGTTGAGCCTTCGCTGCGCGATATCGCCAACGATCGCGCGCGGGCCTTCCGCTTCACGGTCCGGGTGCGAGTCCCGCGCGACTTGGGGCTCAGCCGTCAGCTTGTGCAAAGCATCATCGAAACCGAGAAGCCCGCATTCGCAGCCTGCAGCCTGGAGTGGATTGAAGAGGGCTGAGATCAGGGGGCCGGCGCGATCCAGACCACCCCGTCGGCGCTCTTTTCCGCAGCCCAGCCGGCGAGGCCGCCACCCTCGATCTTCCACCAGGTCAGCGTCCCGTCGGTCGCCGGCCCACCCTTGATGGCAACCCTGGTGCCCGTGCACAGGCGCCCGAGGACGTTGTCGGGAGCAATCCTTGGCGTGTCACCCGAGCGGACAGCGAGGCAGTTCGTGTTGTTCGGCACGGGGTCGGAATTCATGATCACGCCGTTTCCACCGACGTACAGCCCGGCTGGTGTTGGCGTGGCCTGGGTGGCAGTGGGCGATGCCACGGCGGTGGGGGTGGAGGCTGGCGCTGCTGCCTTCTTTTCGCTCGAACAACCTGGCCAGCCGTCCTTGCAGCTCGTCGTGTAGCCGTAGGCGCCGCCACCGAGCAGCGCGAACACGAGCACCGCCATCGATGGCCAGCGGAAGCGCTGCAGCGGCGGCCGGATCGTGAGGTGCGCATCGGCGGTCGCGGAGGAAGACGCGCCGGCCGGGCGCCCTTCAACGCGGAAGGGCCGCATGGTTGCCGGTCCGAACCACTTCCGGGACTTTGTCCGCGCCGAGAGCGAAATCGTCCGCTGCTCGCCCGGCTGAAGCTCCAGCTGTTCGCTCTCCAGCTGGTAGTCGAGTTCGCCGCCCTGGTCGGAGGCGGCGAGGGACACCGTAATCGGCGTGTTCCCGGTATTGCTGGCGGTGACCTTGAAGTCCCGCTTCGCCCGGGGGGGCTGAATCGCCAGCTTGAAGCCTTCGAACGGGAGGATGGTTAGCCGGCCGAGCGCCCGCACCTCGCGGCCGCGGGATTTCGAGGTGACCGCGACGGAGAACTCGTGGTCACCGGCGGTCGCCGAAGCGTCCCTGGGGGCCTGGAGCACAATGGTGATTTCGTCGCGGGCGCCGGGGACCAGCGAGATGGTGGGGCGGCTCACCCTGGCCCATCCCTCGGGCAGATCGACGACGGAGATCGAAAGTTCGTCGACGACATTGCCCCGGTTCTGGACGAGCACCGTCGCGGTGGTGGGCGAGCCGGCGGCGACCGGGGCGCCGGGCGAGGTCAGGGCCACGCCGATCGTTTGTTCGGAGTCCGCCGCCGCGGCGGCTGCGCGAGCTGCGGGCGAGGAGTCTCCACGGAGCTCGTCCGAGAGGACGAACCGCGCCTCGACGTCGCCATAGCGCATGGTCTGACCGCTTTCGACGATCGTGGGCGTGTTGGCTGGCAGCCGCTGGCCGCCGACGAACGTCCCGGTTCCAGAACCCAGGTCCGCGATGGTGACCCGGCCAGATTCGATAACGAGCTGCGCGTGCCGGCGCGAGACGGACACATGGTCGATGACCACCTGGTTTCCGTCGGCCCGGCCTATCACAACCGAGGGTTCGGTGATGGGGTACTCGCGGATCTGGCCGTCGGGCGTTGCGACCCGCAGGGTGCCGTAGTGCATGGTTCCTCACTCGAGGGCAAGGGTGGCAGTTTGCGCTGGTGCGCAGCATACGCGCGCCAGCAGGCTGATACCAACAGCGTGTCAACCGAGGGCCGGCGGGAGGAGCGCTTCGAGCCCGGATTGGGGGGAGGCCGGCGCGGGGATTGCCGGGCGCGCCTGGAAGAACCGCTCCTCGCCGTAGAAGGCGGCGCGCAGGTCTTCCGGGATGCGGGCAAACAGGCTGTTTTCGCCAAACTGGCTGCGGTGCATGCCGGCGGCGGCCCGCTTGGCCTCGGTGAATTGGCCCACATCGACCACGTGGCTCAGCGGCGCATCCGGGGCGGCCATTGCCTGCTCGAAGCGGGCGCGGCGCTCCGGGTCGAGCCCCTCCGGAAGCAAGCCACGCCGTTCGAGCTCCAGGTACATCCCGGCGAAGCGCTTCATGGTGAAAGCGCCCCAGTAGAGGCGGCCTGGCTCCCAGGGCACCCCGGCATCGCGGAAATGGGCGGGATCGCCGCACGCGTCGAACGCGGCGAGGGTGTGCCGGTGGATCGCGATGTGGTCGGGGTGGCCGTAGCCTCCTGTCGGGTCCCACGTGAATACGACATGGGGCCGCAGTTCGCGCATCAACGTCACGAGGTGGCCCACCACAATGTCGGGCTGTTGCGCGTGAAGGCAGCGCGGGTCCTGGTTCTCGGGGGTTCCGGCCATGCCGCTATCGCGAAACGGGAGGAACCGGACATCGAACACGCCGATCTGCGCCATCGCCGCACGGAGTTCGAGCTCGCGGACGTAGCCGAGCGTCTCGGGGGTAGCCAGCGATGGGTCGCTGATTTCGCCCACCTCGCCCCGGGTGGCGCACACCAGGGTGACGTGGGCTCCACGGGCGGCGAACGCGGCCAGCGTGCCGGTGGCCTGGCCCTCATCATCGGGATGGCCATAGACGGCCAAAACGCGGACGTTCTTCATGGCAGAGATCCTAACGCTCCCGCGGAACTGCCGCCGTTGCGCCGTCCAGCGCAGGGATCACAGGAACGCCACCAATTCGACCCTCGAATCGAAACCCGGGACGGGGCAAGATCGGCGCATGAATCTGTTGAGCGCGCTGGCGCCCACCAGCGTCCCGGTCGACCCGGTTGAAGGCATCGCGGGCCGGGTCGCGTTTACGGCG
>JBBIVC010000218.1:0-4420 GCA_037439905.1 Thermoflexus sp. | reverse complement strand
GTCATAGGCGAGCTTTGGCAGGTCGGCCACGGCCTTCCCCACCCGCTCGCGCAGGCGGTTCATATCCACGTTGAGCTTCTGGAGGACCTGCTGTGCCAGCCCTCCTTCGTATGAAACCAGCGCGGCCAGCACGTGTGGCACGGCCCACTGGGAATTGCGCTGCTGGCGCACGATCTCCTGGGAATTCGCCAGGACCTGTTGTGCCTGCTCGGTGAATCGGTCTTGTCGCATCATGTGTGGGGTCCCTCCTGGGGACTGGAATGTGGTGTTGGATGGGAACGGGGCGGGGAATGTGGTCCGCTGGCTGAAGGCGCCGGGGGCTGCCGGCGCTCATCGCCTATCCCTCTTGCCTCGCCCGGTAGGGCGCCGGCAGCCGCGTCGCGCGCAGCCGGTCGAGCTCGGCGCGGGTCGAGGCGAGCTCCTCCTGCAAGGCGCGGATCTGCTCGCTCATCCGCAGGATGATGTCGACCCCCGCGAGGTTGACGCCGAGCTCATCGATGAGCCGCTGCGCCTGGCGGATGCGCTGGATGTCCGTGTTCGAGTACATCCGGATGTTGCCGCCGGTGCGCTTGGGCTCGATGAGGCCGGCGCGCTCGTAGTAGCGCAACGTCTGCTGGTGCATGCCAACGAGCCGCGCCGCGATGGAGATGACGTACATCGGCTCGTCGTCTTCGACGTTCCCATCCAGCGGTTCACGCGATCGGTTGCGGGCCATGAGTCACCTCCTTTCAATGCCGTGCCGCGGCGCCCTGGCGGATCAGCCGCAGCGCTTCAAGGTGTTGCCGCTCCTCCGGGGTGAGGTGATCCGGCAGGGTCACGCGCACCTTCGCGTAGAGATCGCCGCGCTTGCCCGGCTGGCCGAGCACGGGCATGCCCTTGCCCCCCAGGCGGATCTGCCGGCCGTTCTGCGTGAGCTCCGGGATGCGGAGCGCCACCCGCCCGTCGATCGTCGTCAACGTCACCTCGCCACCGAGGATCGCGTCGAGATACGGCACCTCCACCTCCGTGTGGAGGTCGTCGCCCTTGCGTTCGAAGCGCGCGTGCGGCAAGACCGTGACCACCAGGTACAGGTCCCCCGCCGGCCCACGCCCCGTCCCCGGCCGGCCCTCCCCCGCCACGCGCACGCGCGAGCCCGTCTTCACGCCCGCGGGGATCTTCACCTCGAGCCGGCGCGGCCGCGCCACCGCCCCCATGCCCTCGCAGGCGTGGCAGATGGCGCCGGCGATCTCGCCCGAGCCCCCACAGGTCGAGCACACGTCCTGCGTCTGCAGGTTCACCGTCCGGCTCGTGCCATGGAACGCTTCTTCGAGGGTCACCTCGACCGTTGTCTCCACATCCTGGCCGCGCCGGTTGCCCGGCTGGGCACGTGGCCCACCGCGCTCCCGCCGGAAGAACGAATCGAAAATCGACCCGAAATCGCCGAAGGCATCGGCGCCCGCCGTGCGGAACGCCGCCCCGGCGCCGCGGGCGGCCTGTGCCGCTTCGAGCTGGTCCGCCATCTCCCAGCGGTCGCCCCACTTGTCGTACTTCCTGCGCTTCTCGGGGTCCGAAAGCACCTCGTGGGCGGCGTTGACTTCCTTGAAGCGGGCCTCGGCAGCCTTATCGTTCGGGTTCACATCCGGGTGGAACTTCCGGGCCAGCCGCCGGTACGCCGCCTTGATCTCCTTCTCGGAGGCGGTGCGTGGCACGCCCAGCGCTTCGTAGTAGTCCTTTGCCATGCTTTTACTCTACAGCGTTGGCCGCCGTGTCCACAACATGCGCCGAAGAAGAATTGATAAAGAAATTGTCAGACTACTTGCATGCAGACCCGTACGGGTGCTAACGTTATCCCCAGCACAACACAACTGTGGAGGTGTCAAAGCCATGGCAACCGCACTCACCCGTTGGGACCCAGCAGCCGACTTCGCAGCCATGCGAAACCTGATGGACCGGGTTTTCGAAACGGGCTTCCCGCGCTTGGTCCCCTTCCGCAATGGCGGCGAGGACCTGGGCCCCGCCAACCTCAACCTCGATGTCATCGAGACCGGCGATAGCTTCGTCATCAAGGCCGCCATCCCCGGCGTCGACCCCAAGGACGTCGAAATCACCGTCGAAGACGACATCCTGACCATCAAGGGCGAGTTCGAGCACAAGGAAGAGGCGAACGAGGAGAACTACCTCCGCCGCGAGATCCGCTACGGCGCCTTCCAGCGCCAGCTCCGCCTCCCGCCGACGGTCGATGCCGACCACGCCCAGGCCACCTTCGAGCATGGCATGCTTCGCCTGTCGCTCCCCAAGAAGCCCGAAGCCCGGGCCCGCTCGATCAAGATCACCCCGCAGGGCGTGCTCGAAGCCCAGAAGGCTTCCAACAACTGACCTGCACCCGGCAGAGCCAAACAGCAAGGCCCCTCATCGAGGGGCCTTCTTGATTTCTCGAGTTGCCTTAGACGAACGGGTGGTCGTCGAAGCGCTCGCCGCCGGTCAGGTGGATCGCCGCGGCCCACGCCGAAAGCGCACCGGCGATGCCCAGCACCACCCCCGCCGGCGCCAGCACCCACGACTTCGCCGCCGCCTGCCAGCCCGCCCATAGGAGCCCGCCCGCCAGCACCGCCAGCCCGATGCCGCGCGGAATCATCGCCGGCTCCGGGATGAGCTGGCGGGGCTCCGGAGGAGCCGGCTCGTGCGGCAGCCCGTGCCCGGTGCCATGCGGGTGCCCGTGCTCCCCGTGGTCGTCGCCGTGACCGTGCTCGCGATCCATTAGCCGCGCTGGTCCGGGGGAAGCATGTTCGGAATGCCGTCCTCAATCGGATAGCGCTCCCGGCACTTCGTGCAGATGAGCGTCCCTTCGAGGATCTCGCCCCCTTCTTCCTTCGTGACCTTGAGCTCGAGGTCCGCCTTGCACAGGGGGCAGCAGAGGATCTCCATCAGTGATTGCTGCATGCCTACATGCTACCGCGGATGGCCTGCCGGGAAAGCGGTCTCACCAGCCAGGGCCGGAGGGCTTCGGAATTGGCTTCCCGTTCCGAATCACCACGGGGTCTGGGAACTGCGACGCGCGGACTGCACCCTCCCGTACTTCCTTGTAGAACGTCGCCAGCCTGCGCAGGGCGGGGGCACCTCGCCCATCCTGCGGGTTCAGCACACCAACAACGAGCCCGCGGGCAATAGCAATTTCGATGGGCGGGCAGAGGTCCGTGTCGTTTGATACCACCAGCGCCACATCGAAATTCCTCTCGTAGGCGTCGGCGACAAGCCTCGAACCCAGGGCGACATCGGAGCCTTTTTCTTCTACTTTCCAGACCAGTGCCCTGTTGGGTTCGGGTCTGAGGTGAGCGATAGGCTCGCCCAGGGGCATCGGCTTGAGCCAGCGGGTGAAGTGACCGTAGTGAATCTCGACGAGCGGTAACGTGGTCAGGGCTCGAAGGTAAGTCTGCTGGCGCCCAGGAGAATCGGGATTTTCCGGGCTGCCCTTCACCCGCGCGGTAAAATAGTGGATTCGCTCCAGCGTGTCCCCGGCGTCGAGGTACGCCCGTACGAGCGCTTCGATGTTCAACCACTTCACATTCCCGAAGCGCCGGATGCCGTAGTACAGGTTGAACCCGTCGATGTACGCGATGACCCGCGCGCAACGCTCCCTCCCCGGCTCGGCCCAGAAAACGCTGAGGCCACCCGAAGGTGGCCTCGCACCCTGCCGCCAGGCGACAGGGAAGATACGCCCACAATATCGTCCCTGAACGGATTGCTGGCAATAAGCCTGCGACGATCCCAACGAAACTCGTCAACGGATGTCGCGATCATCGCCCTTAACCCCGCTCACACCATTACGTAGCCTTCAACGCCCTCCTGCGGTACGGTACAACAGCCCCTGGCGGGGTGGGGAATCCTGGTGGGGTTGGCATGACGCTTGCTTCCTTCCGGCCGCTGTTCGCGGCTGCCGCACTCGCGATGGCGCTCGCCGGCGCCCTCTCCGTGGCCCTCTTCGCCGGCCACCAGACGCCCGCCAGCGCCTACAACACCTACACCATCGAAGTGAACGAAGAGGGCTTCAACCCGCGCACCTGCAATATCAACCGCGGCGACGCGGTCGTGTTCAAGAACGCTGGCAACGTCGATATCCGTATCTACACTCCTGGCTTTGGTGGCCTCCCGCCAAGGTTCGACGAGACCCTGAAGCCCGGGGAGACAAGCCTCTCGCCGGAGAGGTTCGATGCCGGGGGTAACTACCTCTACCATTCCGAGTTCGGCGACTTCGTCACGATCACGATTCCGCAATGGTCCAACTACGGCCAGGTCAGCTGCTCGAAGGAAGCGCCCACCCCCACCCCTACCCCCACCGCCACCCCTGGCCCGCCGCCCACCCCCGCGCCCGAGCGGCCATCGAGGTGCACGTGGGTTGGCTGCGCGGTCAGCCTCGGCCTCGCATCCGACGGCCACTGAGCCT
>JBBIVC010000217.1:0-4442 GCA_037439905.1 Thermoflexus sp. | reverse complement strand
CGCCACGGTTCAGTGTTCGCTGCGCATTCTACCGGCGTACCGGTAACGGGAAACTTCTCCTCGCCTTTCCCTCCACACTCCGCGCGAACCGGCCCCGCGAGACTCGGTAGCCTGTTGCAACCCTGTGCCGCACACTTCCTCGCCTGATCACCCAACAGGAGTGCACTCGTTGCCAACAGCCGCTGAAATCCGCTCTTCCATCGCCGCCGCGTTCGATGCCTACATGGCCGAACTCGAACAGTGCGGCAGCGTCTGGGAGAAGAAGCCGGAAGGCTCGCCCGATGGGGAAGCCGCATGGTGCGCCCGCGAGGTCGCCGAGCACATCGCCAGCGCCGGCCCCTTCTTTGGCGCCGGCATCGCGGCCGCCATCGGTGTGCCCGGGCCTACGCCGGCCCGCGTCACCCTCGAGAACTTCGAGGCCGCGATTGCCGAGACGCGCCGCACCCACGGGCTCCTCATGGATGTCGTGGACCGCATCGAGGATGCGCACATCGGCCAGGAAATCGAGCACCCCCGCCTCGGCAAGAACACCGTCGGCGGCTTCCTCGGCATTGTGGCCCACCACCTGGGCGACCACGCGCAGCAGCTGAAGTCCCTGCGCGGCTGACGCCCGGCCGGGGACGAGGAGAGGGCCGCCCCGGGGCGGCCCTCTCCGGGACTTGACCGTGAAGAGCGGCTACTCGATCACCACGAGCACTTCGCCTTCAGCCACGCGGCCGCCCTCGGCAACCGCGATCTCCTTCACCACGCCATCGGCCGGGGCCTTGATCTCGTTCTCCATCTTCATCGCCTCCAGGAGCAGAAGGACATCGCCTCGCGCCACCGTCTGCCCGACCGAGACCTTGATGGCGAGCACGCGGCCCGCAATCTGGGCCGTTACCGCGCCCTTCACCGCCGCGCGTGGCGCTCCACCTCCGCCAGCGGCCGGAGTGCGAGCCTCGCGCGGAGCCGGACCGCCGCCCAGCCGCCCTTCGTACTCAACCGTGAACGGCCGGTAGTCCACCTCCACGGTCATGCCGCTCTGGCGCTCGCCGGCCGGGGGGAGCTGCACGCGGTACGGCACGCCCCCGGCGTGCACCGTCGCGTACCCCTGCTCCTCCCGCACTTTCACCGGGTACTCGTGCCCATCGACCACGACCTTGTCGCCGCGGACCTCAACCTCGTACTTCCTTCCGCCAATCGTCACCGTCGCCATGGTTCCCTCCTACCGCATCTGCCGCATTCGGCCGAAGCTGCGCCACGGCGGCGTCTCGTGGTGGCTCGCGATGGCCACCGGGGCCGGCGCTGCCGCGGCCGCCTTCTTTTCGCCGATGACCATGGCGCCAACAATGGCCGCCACCAGCTCCCGCTCCGGTCCTCCGCCCTCCCGGCGCCACTGCAAGAACTCCTTCGCCGGCTGCGGGAACATCACGTAGCTCAGGACATCGTCGATGTTCCCGGCGAGGTCCCCGATCTCCGCCTTCGCCGCCTCCAGCTCGGGCGCAAGGTCATCGGCCGGCCGGTGGGTGATCGGCTCCTCGTCGCCGAGCACCTGCTTCAGGACCTCCGGGGCGATCGGCGCCGCGGTCGCGCCGTACATGCCCTTGGCCAGGTTCCTGGTCTCCTTCGTCACGGTCCCGTACCGCTTGCCGGTCAGCACGTTGAGGACTGCCTGGGTCCCGACGATCTGGGAGCTCGGGGTGACCAGGGGTGGGTATCCCAGGTCCGCCCGCACGCGCGCATTCTCCGCCAGCACATCGGGCAGCTTGTGCTCTGCGCCCTGCTCGCGCAGCTGCCCCACCAGGTTCGAGATCATCCCCCCGGGTACCTGGTGAGCGAGCACGCCCGCATCGACGCCGAGGAGTCCACTCTCGAACTTCCAGTACTTCTTCCGCACACCACGGAAGTACTCCGCCAGCTGGCCCAGCTTTTCCATGTCGAGGCCCGTGGCGTGCTCAGGGTCTTCCGCCAGCGCGGCCACAAGCGTCTCCGTGGCCGGCTGGCTCGTGCCCCCCGCCAGCGGGCTGATGGCGCAGTCGATGACGTCGGCACCGGCCTGCACGCCCATCAGGTAGGCCATCTCCGAGTACCCGGAGGTGTCGTGGCAGTGCATCTGCAGGAGCTTGTCCGGGTGGTCCTTCTTGATTCGGCTCACGAGCGCCCTGGCCATCATCGGGCTCAGCAGCCCGGCCATGTCCTTGATGCATAGCGAGTCCGCGCCCATCTCCACCATTCGGTCGGCCATCTCAGCGTATGCGTCGACCGTATGGACCGGGCTGATGGTGTAGCAGATGGTGCCCTGGACGTGACCGCCGGCTCGCTTCACTGCATCGAACGCGGTCTCGAGGTTCCGCGTGTCATTCAGCGCATCGAAAATCCGGAAGATGTCCATCCCGTTCGCCACCGCGCGCTCGCAGAACTCCCGGACCACGTCATCGGCGTAGTGCCGGTACCCCACCGCGTTCTGGCCCCGGAGCAGCATCTGGGTGGGCGTGCGCTTCAGCCGCTTCTTGATTTCGCGCAGGCGCTCCCAGGGGTCCTCCTTCAGGAATCGCAGGCAGGTGTCGAAGGTGGCGCCGCCCCAGCACTCGATGCTGTGATAGCCGATGGAGTCCATGAGCTCGAGGGCGGGAATCATGTCCTCCGTGCGCATGCGAGTCGCGAGTAGCGACTGGTGGCCATCCCGGATGGCCGTTTCCATGATGCCGATCCTGGTCATCTCGTCGTCCGTGGAGAGGGATTGCGAAGCCCCACCGCGAGGCGGGCACGATAGCCCAACCCTACCACCGGGCCCCCTTCCGCGCGATGACGGCGCCCCGTGCCCGGTCCCCGCCGGGCAGCCCTCCCCCCTTCCGCTGGCGGAAATTCCGTATGAGCCGCTTCACACAGCTCGCCCCGCTGGGTGGTTCCACGGACGAACCCCGGGTGCCCGGCAACCCAGACTGAAGCTGTCCCGGTGAAAAAACGCCGCGCCGGCGTGTAAGAAATCCACGCCTGCCCGGTCGTAGAGACAACAACGTACTGGAGGGTACCAACATGAACCGGAAGAGACTGTCCTTACTGACCGCGGCCGCCACGGCGATCCCGGCCGCGGGGCTGATGCTCGCTTCGGCCGCTGGCCCCAACCTGCTCCAGAATGGCGACTTTTCCAACGGCGTCGCCGGATGGAGCGACTTCTACGGCAACCCGCAGGCCGTCAACGGCGCGATGCAGCTCACCAACGGCTACCAGGGCACCGGCAACTCGTACTACAGCGCGCTGCAGTGCGTTACCAACATCCAGGAGGGGGCGAACTACACCGCGAAGGGCGACGCCTATGTCGAGCTTGGCCAGACGCCGTACGGGGCTGCCGGCATCTACGTGAACTTCAACACCGGCCCCAACTGCGATGGCTCCAACCTCGGTGGCGGCCACGCTGCCGGCGGTTTCATCGACGCTCAGCGCGGAATCTGGATTCCGCTCACCCACAGCGTGACCGCCCCGGCTGGCGCGAAGTCCGTCTACATCCGTCCCACTGCGCTCAAGGAACCCAAGCCCTACGGCAGCAGCGCCCCCGAAACGTTCGTTGTCCTTTTCGATAATCTGGAGTTCTTCGAGACCAACGGCAGCTCCCCGGTTCCCGATGAGCCCGCCGAGGACCAGCCACCGGTCGAAGAACCCTCGCCGGACCCGGTTGAGGAGCCCTCGCCCGACCCTGCCGATGACCCGCAACCCCAGGACGATCCTCAGCCCGAGGATGATCCTCAGTCCGGTGACGACCCGCAGCCCGAAGACGATCCTGTCCCCGGTGGCGGCGAGGAGCCCGGAGACGTTCCCGAAGTCCCCGAAATCCCCGAGATCCCGCAAATTCCTGAATTCCCGCCGATCCCCGAGTTCCCCCAGGTCCCGGACCAGCCTCAAGCGCCGGAAGTTCCCGCAGGAGACGGCCCGGCAGTGCCCGAGCAGCCCCAGCCGCAGCAGCCCGCTCCGGAGGGACCGGCGCCCCAGCCCGGCACGCCGGAACCCGCCACGCCGCCCGCGCCCGAAGTGACCGTGCCGCTTCCGCCGGCAACCGGGAACGGCCTCGCCGCGAGCCGAGGCGGTGCCCTGCCCGGCTTCCTTCTGGCCCTGGGAGTTACCCTCGCCGGCATCGGCTCGGTCGCGACGGCTGCGGTCTTCCGCAACCGCAGGTAATCGTTCGCATCCCCCGGCCCGCAGGAGAGCCCCGCCCAGGCGGGGCTCTCTCCATTTCCTGTAGCCTTCCGCGCCCGCGCCAGTGAAGATGGAAGAGGAAGATGGAAGAGATGGACCCGGCCTTCCCCCGTGCTCGCGTGGTCTTCATGGGCTCGCCGCCGTTCGCCGTGCCCTCGCTGCGCGCGCTGGTCGCGGCCGGTTTCCGCGTTGCGGCGGCGGTCACCCAGCCCGACCGGCCCGCGGGACGCGGTGGGCGCCTCCAGCCCCCTGCAGTCAAGCTTGCCGCCCTT
>JBBIVC010000216.1:0-4464 GCA_037439905.1 Thermoflexus sp. | reverse complement strand
GGGGTGAAGATCGACTATGAGACGGTCGGGGGCCAGATGCTGATGATCACGGCATCGGGCACGGCGGTAAAGCTGGCCTAGGCCCGCCCCGCCCGGTAGGCTGTTGCTATCTCTTTCCCGCGGGGTTCACATGGCGACCAAAGTCGGCATCAACGGGTTCGGGCGCATCGGGCGCCAGGTCTTCAAGGCGATCACGGATCGCTACGGCGGCAAGCTCGAGGTCGTCGCCATCAATGACCTCGTCGCGACCGACGTCAACGCGAACCTTTTGAAGTACGACAGCAACTACGGCCGTTGGGACAAGGATGTGCGAGCCGAGGGCGACAGCCTGGTCATCGACGGGCGGGCCGTGAAGGTGTTCGCCGAGCGCGAGCCGGGCGCGATCCCGTGGGGGTCAGTGGGCGCGGAGATCGTCGTGGAGTCCACCGGCTTCTTCACCGATGCGACGAAGGCCGTCGCACACCGCCGCGACACCGTGAAGAAGGTGGTCATCAGCGCCCCGGCGAAGAACGAGGATGTCACCGTGGTGCTGGGCGTGAACGCCGACAAGTACGACCCCGCGAAGCACCACGTGATCTCGAACGCGAGCTGCACGACCAACGGTCTCGCCCCGGTGGTGAAGGTGATTGTGGACAATCTCGGGCTGGTGAAGGGCCAGATGACGACCATCCACAGCTACACCAACTCGCAGCAGATCCTCGACAAGGCCGCCGGGAGCGACCTTCGCGAGATGCGCGCGGGCGCGCTCAACATCGTCCCCACATCCACTGGCGCCGCCAGGGCCCTGAAGCTCGTCATCCCGGAGATTGATGGCCGCCTCGATGGCCTCTCGTACCGTGTCCCCACCCCGACCGTTTCGATCGTCGAGGTCGTGGCTCTCACCGAACGGGACACCACGAAAGAGGAGCTGAACAACATCCTCAAGGAGACGGCCGCCGAGAAGATGAAGGGGATCCTCGGCTTCACGACGGATCCTGTCGTCTCGATGGATATGAAGGGCGACGAGCGCTCCAGCATCGTCGACGGGCTTTCCACGAACGTCGTTGGCGGGAACCTGGTGAAAGTCGCCGCCTGGTACGACAACGAGTGGGGCTACGCCTGCCGCATCAGCGACCTGTGCTCATACCTGGTCGACCGCGGGCTCTGACTCACTCCCAACCACGCAGGCATCGAGGAGCCCCCGAACGGGGGCTCCTCGCGTTCGTGGTAGAACATACCCGTGCGCCTCGATGAGCAAACCATCCTCACGCTGCGCGAATTCGTCCCTGAACGGGACCTGCGCGCCGCCCGCGTCGTCACGGGACGCCCGTGGCGCTGGCTTCCCCGGGTGATCGGCATGAGCGCCATCACCTTCGCGCCGGTGGTCATCTTCCGGGGAGGCCGCTTCCAGCCCGGCACGGCGAAAGGCCTCGCCCTCATCGCCCACGAGACCCTGCACATCGGGCAGGTGCGCGAGCTCGGCCGCGTACGGTTCTACTGGCGCTACCTCGTGGGCCAGCTCCGCTGCGGTTTCCGGCACGACCGCCATCCCATGGAGATGCCATGTATCGAACGCCAGCGCGAAATCCGCCGGGCACTCGAAGCGCGCGCCGGTGGTGGAACCGGGTGACCTTCTCCGGTCGATCGAGTTGGCGAGAGGCCCTTCGTTACGTTAGATTCCGTTCGTGCCGGCTCCGAGAGCGCCGGCACTCGCTTGTCCGCCATGAAGTCCGAACCCCTGTGAGGTAGCTATGAGCCGGGAATCCGCGCGCGCAGTCATTGCCGGGGCCCTTGCCCGCGGCCGTACCCATCTCACCGCCGATGAGGCCGGGGAGATCTGCCGCGCGTACGGCCTTCCACTCCCCGCGGAGCGGGTCGTCGCCGATGCAGCCAGCGCCGCCGCGGCCGCTGCAGAGATCGGCTACCCGGTCGCCCTCAAGGTGCTCTCCAGCCAGATCACCCACAAGTCTGACGCCGGCGCCATCGCCCTCGGCCTGCACGACGATGCGGCCGTGCGCGAGGCGTACGACCGCATCGTCGGCGCGGCCCGGAACTTCGATGCGACCGCCAGTATCGACGGTGTGCTCGTGCAGCAGATGGCCCGGCCGGGCCGTGAGGTCATCGTTGGCGCTGTCACCGACCCCACATTCGGCAAGGTGGTCATGTTTGGCCTGGGCGGCATCTTCGTCGAAACCTTCCGCGATGTGACGTTCGCCCTGGCCCCGGTCTCGCCCGCCCGCGCCCGCGAAATGCCTGGCGAAATCCAGGGCGCGGCCATCCTCCAGGGCGCTCGCGGCGAGAAGCCCGCCGACCTCAACGCGGTCGCCGCGATCATCGAGAAGGTGTCCGCGCTCGTGACGGACCTCCCCGAGATTGACGAGCTCGACCTCAACCCGGTGATTGTCTACGAAGACGGCGCGCTCGCTGTCGATGCGCGCATCGCCCTGCGGGCCGCTGAGCGCAACGGCAGGCCGCGTCCACCCCGTGACGAGGTGCTGGCCTCGATGCGCCGGATCATGATGCCGAAGTCGATCGCGGTGATCGGCGCCTCGAACGAAGAGGGCAAGATCGGGTACTCGGTGGTCCGCAACATCCTCGATGGGGGCTACCAGGGCCAGCTCTACCCGGTGAATCCGCGTGGCGGCGAAATCCAGGGGCTCCCCGCCTACAGCTCCATCACTGAGATACCGGGGGACGTCGATGTCGCCGTCTTCGCTGTCCCTGCCGCCCGCGTGGCCGCCGCCCTCGACGAGGCCGGCGCCAAAGGCGTCGCGGGGGCGATCCTCATCCCCTCCGGTTTCGCCGAAATCGGCGAACACCAGCTCCAGGACGACATGATCGCCGTGGCCCGAAAGCACAACATCCGTGTGATGGGGCCAAACATCTACGGCTACTACTACACGCCGGCGAACCTCTGCGCGACATTCTGTACGCCATACACCGAACGCGGCACGGTGGCCCTCTCGTCGCAGAGCGGCGGCGTGGGCATGGCCATCATCGGCTTCAGCCGCTCGCACAACATGGGCGTCTCGGCAATTGTGGGTCTCGGGAACAAGAGCGACCTCGATGAGGATGACCTCATCGAGTACTACGGCGAGGACCCGAACACGCAGGTCATCGCCATGCATGTCGAGGACATCAAGGACGGCCGCGCGTTCGTTGACGCGGCGAGCCGCGTCTCGAAGCAGAAGCCGATCGTGGTCCTGAAGGCGGGCCGGACCGCGTACGGAGCGCGCGCCGCCGCATCGCACACCGGGGCGCTTGCCGGGGCGGACCGCATCTACGATGCCGCGTTGCGGGAGGCGGGCGTCGTCCGGGCCCGCACGCTCGAAGACCTCCTCGACTGGAGCCGCGCGCTCTCGATGCTGCCGACGCCGAAGGGCGAAAACGTGCTCATCGTCACCGGCGCCGGGGGATCGGGCGTGCTGCTTTCGGACTCGTGCGCGGATTACGGCCTCACGCTGATGGAAGTGCCCGACGACCTCGGCCTCCAGTTCAAGGAGCTGATCCCGCCGTTCGGGGCCTACGGCAACCCCATCGATATCACCGGCGGCGAACCGCCGGAGACCTACCGCAAGGCCATCCGCCTTGCGCTCATGGACGACCGCGTCCACTCGCTCATCCTCGGCTACTGGCACACCATCATCACGCCGCCGATGGTGTTCGCCAGGCTCCTGGGCGAAGTCCTCGACGAGGCTCGCGCCGCCGGAAAGGTCAAGCCAGTGGTCGCTTCCCTGGTGGGCGATGTCGAGGTCGAAGAAGCTTGCCGCTACCTCGAAGCGCGAGGCGTCCCTGCCTACCCGTACGCCGCAGAGCGGCCGGTGGCAGCGCTGGCCGCCAAGTACCGGTGGGCGCGCCACGCGGGCCACATCGGCTGATACGGTGAGCGGGGGCGCAACGCGCGCCCCGGTTCCCTTCGACGCTGGACCTGAACTACGCTGCCCCCGGGCCCGCCGCGCCTCGCGGCAAACACGGCCCGGGAGCGATCAGCTTGAGCGACACCCCGGAATCCACGCCTTCCCAGGAGCTCGCGCCCCCACCCGCCGCCGCGATCCCGCCGGCGGCCCCACCACCTCCGCCCCAACAGGCCTGGTACAGCGGGCCGTACCCGCCCCCGGGCATCGGCACCCAATCCGAGAGCACCTGGCGGATGGTCTGGCGAACCGCCCTCAAGGGCACGGTCGCTGCCGGCTGCTTCGGCACCGGACTCGTGGTTGCGCTGTTCATCCCGCTGCTCGTTCTCGCCGGGATCCTCGCCGCCGTGGCCGGTGACGACGACGGCGACGGCTACAAGTTCGTGTATGGCGACGACGGCAGCCGGAACAAGCTGCTCTCCATCCCCATCCGCGGGGTGATTCTCGGCGAAGAGCCGGACGATGCCGGGGGCCTTTTCGGCAGCCTCGGCATCGTCTACGGATACACCATCAAAGAAAAACTGATCGAGGCGGCCGAGGATTCGTCGATCGACGGGGTCATCCTCGAGCT
>JBBIVC010000215.1:0-4480 GCA_037439905.1 Thermoflexus sp. | reverse complement strand
GGGGCGGGTCACGCTCCAGGGGACGGGCGAGGAGCTCGGCCGCGACGACAGCGTTCGCCGCGCCTATCTCGGCGAGGCATGAGGCCGGTGGAATCCTTCCTCGACCTTCCCGCGGGCGCGTTCCGTGCGCTTACGTGGGGCACTGGCGGCGAGACCGTGCTCTTTCTCCATGGCCTGACCGCCGTGGCCGACGTCTGGGGCCCGACCGTCGGCGCGTTGCCTCCCGGGAGACGTTATGTGGCCATTGATCAGCGCGGCCACGGCCAGAGCCCGAGGCCCGATGCCGGGTACGGCACCGGCGCCTACATCGCCGACACGCTCGCCGCCATCGACAGGCTCGGCGCGCCGGTGCACCTGGCCGGTCACTCGATGGGGGCGCGCATCGCGCTCCTGGTGGCAGCTCGCCACGCCCCGAAACTCCGCGGCGTCGCCATTGTCGACATCGGGCCGGAGGCTTCGAAGGCGAATATCGCCCAGACCATCGCGGGGATTGACTCCCGCCCGGAGACCTTCGAAAGCCGCGAAAGCGCGATCGCTTTCGCCTTCCGAAACCGCGAGCCCACCCCAGAGGCGACAGCCCTGTTCTTCGCGCGCCTGGAGCCCGCGCCTGGTGGGGGCTACCGCTGGCGGGCTCCGCGGCACGCGCTCACGGAGACCGTCCGTCTCCACCGGGGACGCGGGTACTGGCGGGAATGGCGCCGCATCCGGCTGCCCGCACTGTTCATCCATGGCGGCAAGTCGAGCGAGGTTTCGATGGCAGTGGCCGAGCGCATGCGCTCGGAAAACCCGGCGGTGCGCTTCGAGCGCTACGAGGATGCCGGGCACAACATCCCGCTTGTCGCGCCGGAGCGCCTCGCGCGTTCGCTGGAGGCATTCTGGAGCTCGCTGGAACCCGGGGGAGCGGCGTGAGCCCTCGCGCTCTGTTGCTCATGGCTTCGGGCGTTGCGGTGTTGCTCGGCGCGATCCTCCCCGGGACGTTCGCGAACTCTGCCCCCCCTCGCTGCAGTACCGGGCCTACGCGCCCCAGGTCACCCGGGCCGAACTGCCACCCACACCGACGCCCGTTCCGCTGCCCGTGCCGTACAACGGTCCGGTTGCCTCGCTCTACCTCGCAGCGGCAAGGCTCGACGCATCCTGGCCTGTGGAGGTCCGCGATACCTACTTCGCCGGTGGCCGCGAATTCTTCGAAGACCCGAGCGCCCCCCAGCGCATCGCCTGGTATGCGCGCTTTGGCCACCCCGGATACGCCGGCGCCAACAGCATCTTTGCTGCGCACGTCGACTACGTTGGGTTCGGCAAAGGGCCCTTCGGTTACATCACCAGCGCATCCGCAGGCGATGCCCTTTACGTCACCATGGATAACGGCACGTCGTATGCCTACACGGTCAAGAGCGTGGCCATCGTCCAGCTCGAACAGCTCGACATGGACGCGGTCGTGTTTCCGGCGCTAGGCCCTGGAGTCGAACGGGTGACGCTCATCAGCTGCGGCGGAACGTTCGTCCCGTACGCCGGCGGCGGCGGGGAGTATACGAGCCGCGTGATCCTGGTGGCCGAGCGTTACGTCTACAATTGACCCTGTGCGCCGCAATGGCATCTGCGGCGAGCGAGCGTAGAATCGCCAGCATGCCCCAGCCCCTTTCCGGCCTGCGCGTCCTCGAACTCGGCACGTTCGTTTCCGCCCCGTACTGCGGCAAGCTGTTCGCCGGGTACGGGGCCGAAGTGATCAAGGTTGAACCACCGGGTGGCGACATTAGCCGCGCCCACGGACCCTTCCGGGACGGCGTACCCAACCCCGAGACGAGCGCCCTCTTCCTGTACCTGAACACCGGCAAGAAGTCGGTCGAGCTCGATGTGCGGACCCCTGCCGGCCGGGACGCGTTCCTGCGGCTGGTCGAGCGGTCCGATGCGGTCATCGAGAACTTCCTCCCGGCCGACATGCAGGCACTCGGGCTCACGTACGAGCACCTCAAGGCGGTGAATCCCCGGGTGGTGCTCATTTCGGTGACCACGTTCGGCCAGGACGGCCCCTACGCAAACTACCTCTCGAACAACCTAGTCGCCTTCGCGATGGGCGGCCAGATGTTCATTACCGGCACGCAGGAAGGTGGACCGCTGAAGAACGGCGGCTACCAGGCCGACTACCAGGGCGGCCTGAACGCCTTCTCAGCGGGGATGCTGGCGGTGCTCGCGGCGGAACGAGACGGGGTCGGCCAGCATGTCGATGTGAGCATCCAGCAGTGCATGGCGCCGCTCCTCGAAGCGACCATCCCCTATTACACCTACCTCGGGCGCTGGGCGGGGCTCCGGCGAGGAAACCACATGGCCAGCTTCATCGGCATCTATCCCTGCCTCGATGGCCACCTGGGGATCCACATCATGCCGCGCAACTGGAAGCCCTTCACCGAAGTCATGGGCCGCCCCGACCTCTTCGACGACCCGCGATTTGCCACCCAGGCCGACCGCACCCAGCACAACGACGAGCTCATGGCCGAGTTCTACGCCTGGGCCGCAACCGAAACGAAGCACGACGTGTACCGGCGGGCGGGCGCCGGCCGGGCGCCGATCGCCTTCGTCCACACGATGGATGACCTGCTCAATAGCCCGCAGCTCAACTTCCGCGGATTCCTGCAGGAAATCGACCACCCGGTCGCCGGGACTGCTACCTATCCCGGGCCGCCGTGGTGGCTGGGCCCCGATGGCTGGACCCACGGCCGCGCCCCGCTCCTCGGAGAACACACGGAAGAAGTGTTGGGTGGCATTGCCGGCCTGAGCCACCGTGCCATCACCCGGACCGGGGAGGTGCCGGCATGAGCTCGCGGGAGCAGGTAGCGCGCGCCATCGCCTTCTTCGAAACCTGCGACGACATCGGGCTGCTCCATCAGCTCATCGCCGAGGTGGCGCCGCGAGCGAAGAAAATGGTCGGCCAGCTGCTGGCCCGGGGCACTGAGGACGCGATCCCGGCGCCGGCCGAATTGCGGGCCGCACGGGAGGCCGCATCGAGCGGCGAGGCAATCGCGACCCTCCGCGGGACTGGCGACTTCGCGCTCTTCCAGGTGCTCGCCCGGGCAATTGGCCAGCGCATCGAGACGCTGGAAATTGCGGCGTCCGCCGAGTTCCCCACGGGCGTGCGCGTGGTTGTTCCTGAGAAGCCAGGCTACCCCCGCTCGGGCACCGAGATCGCCGGGACGGTTGAGGAGACCGGCACCCAGCTGCGCGTCCTGCTCGACAACGGAGAAACGTGGGAGGGGCCGCCGAGCCTCGCCCGGCTGGAGCGCCCCGCATGACCATGCCCCTTGCTGGAATCCGCGTCATCGACCTGACGATGGTGTGGGCTGGCCCCTTTGGCACGCGTATGCTCGGCGACTACGGAGCCGAGGTCATCAAGGTCGAGTCCCCGCGCCAGTGGGACCTCCTCCGTTCGCTTGGCCTTATCCCGCGCACCGAGCCGCGCTGGTACAACAAGTCGGCGTACTTCAACCACAACAACCGCGACAAGTACGCGCTCGCGCTCGACCTCGCCGACACGCGGGGCAAGGAGGTCCTCCTGCGGCTGTGCGCGGTGAGCGACGTCCTGGTGGAAAACTTCCGCACCGACGTCATGGACAACCTCGGGCTGACGTACGAGGCAGTCCGGGCGGCGAACCCGAAGATCATTTATGTCTCCATGCCGGGCCACGGGAAGACCGGACCGGAGAAGGATTTCGTCGCCTACGGTTCGAACGTGGAACAGCTTGCCGGGCTCGTCTCACTCTCGGGGTACGAGGGGGACGAACCGATGAAAACCGGCTTCAGCTACGGCGACCCCATGGCCGGCACAGCCCTCGTGGGTGCGGTTGCCACTGCCCTTCGCCAGCGCCGGCTGACTGGCGAGGGCATGTACCTGGAACTGGCTCAGCGCGAGAACCTCACGATGTTCGTCGGCGAGTACCTGGTGGATTACAGCATGAACCGGCAGGAGCGCCCACCCATTGGCAACCGCCACCCGGTGTTCGCCCCGCACAACTGCTACCGCTGCGCGGGCGATGACCGCTGGGTGACGATCGCCTGCGAAAGCGATGCCCAGTTCGCCGCGCTCTGCGCCACCATCGGCCAGCCCGGGCTTGCCGCCGATGAGCGGTTCGCAACCAACGAGGCCCGAAAGGCCAACGAGCGCGAGCTGGACGGCCTCATCGAAGTCTGGACATCAGTCCGCGGCCACTACGAGGTCATGCACGTCCTGCAGCGAGCGGGCGTGCCTGCCGGGGCCGTGCTCACCACGCCCGAGCTGCTGGCCGACCCCCACCTCCGCTCGCGGAGGGCCTGGGTAGAGCACACGCATCCCGATGCGGGGACGTGGGAGATGGAGGCGCCACCATGGAAACTCTCCCGGACGCCGGGGCACATTCGCCTGCCCGCGCCTGGCTTCGGCCAGCACAATAGCTATGTGTTGCGCGACCTGCTCCACCTGCCGGAAGAGCAGATTGCCGAGCTCTACGCGGCC
>JBBIVC010000214.1:0-4564 GCA_037439905.1 Thermoflexus sp. | reverse complement strand
TAGAGGGGAAACGCGATGTCAGGGAGCAGGGAGATGCCAGCCGGAGGCATGATGGCGGCGTTGGAGCGGGAGGGGGAGCGGCCCATAGCCGCTGGGAGTCTCTCTCTGGAGGGGTAACGAATGGCCATGCACGCGAGAGAACGGATCGACTGGGCGTGGTTCACGTTCAGCCGGGTGCGGGTGTCCCGGGAGCTTGAACTGGAGCGTACGGAGCAGGAAGCGGCCGAGGGGCTGGGGATGGCATACAGCAGCGTGAGGAGCATCGTCGAGGACATCAAGGAGTGCCTCGGGGTGCGGACCGTGCGCGAGATCCGCCGGTTGTGGCGCGCGAACCGCGAGCTCTGGGCCGCGTGCGCGTTGGAACAGGCCGGGCTGAGCAAGGAAGGGTACGCCGGGTAGGGTGATTAGGGTACGCAGCGTAGGGTGACGGCCTCGGAACGGAGGGCGCAAGATTCTTGCCACTCCCCCCGATGAGGTTCGCCGAATGCGCCGTAAAGCGGTTGGATTAGCAACTCTTCTGTTCGTTCTCCTCACAGCGTGGCAAGTTGCGCCACGGGCGGCTCTTGCTGAGCCGCCGACGCCGCAACTGAGCGGGCCTGCGGTCCGATATAACCCGGGTGTCGTTGCTACTCGGGATCCGATACGGCGTGTGAACCAGGGCGTGCGGACGTCCACCGGTGACTGCGCTTTCCACGTCGCGCTGAGCTTGGCTCCCAACGAAAGCTCGAAGATTCACCAGGAGATCGCCTACGATCCCACCACCTGCCAGCTGTTGGAGGAGGTGGGCACGCCAACACCAGGCGGCGAGTCGCTCGGGGGCGTGCTGGACGATGATGGGACCGTTGAGCACTGGGTCGGCGACCAAGAAGAGAACTCGGGCCCCCTTCAACGCAGGATCGAGGGGCAATATGACTCCGGACAACTACCGCCTCCTTACCCTCCCGGCGGCGTCCAGACGTCTCGGGGTTACCTTCGAGCGATCACTAAGGATCCCTGCCCCGTGCCTTGCGCGACGGTCACAGAGGTCAAGAGCACAGTCACCTGGGATTGGGATGGGTCCAGCGCTGTGTTCGTTTCCGCGTCTCTGTACCGCAACCACCTGAATCTAACAGGGTGGGACTGGGACTCCGGGTATTATGCCGAGTCTCACGGATCCTACGGCGGCTACACCTACGCCTACGAGTCCTCCCAACACCACTTCAGCAACGCCTCCTTTCCCGCATGTTTCGGTAGCCGGGTGCATGTTTACTACTCTCCTCAGACGGTTTACGGATACAAATCGGGATACCTCTCGGGAGAAGTCTGGCGTACGAAGAGCGGCCCGGCCTGCAAGGACTTGCTAAGCTTCCCCACGATTGAGCTGGCTCGCACGCTCAATTGAGCCAGGAGGCTGCCTTGCGCGTTACTCGCCGGTTTCAAGCCGCGCAGTCCCGGGCAGCACAACTCATCAGGGCGTGGGCCTTGATGACGTGCGGCGTACACCTCGGCGTGCTTTCGCTGGCGCTGGTGCTCGGGTCGCCGGAGAGCACTGCCACGGCGGCTGTCCTGGTGGCGCTAATGGCCTGTGGCCCGCTGCTGCTGGCCACAGGGTGCCTTGTTTGGGAAGGCATGCTGGCCTGGCTTGCACGCGCAGCCGGTCTGGTAATCATGCTCGCGAGCCTTGTCCCCCTCGTGAGCCTCGCGGGTGTGCTGGCCCCGTTCCTTCTCTTGAGTCTTCCGGCCGCGTGGCCATGGAAGCGGGCCTCGCCCCGGGGGCTTCCTCGCGGATGAGCGAGACATGACGCGACCGGCCCTGGCCCTCGCGGTAGCAGCCATCCTGCCTGCGCTTGCAGCTCTCGCCTACGGGGTCAGCAACCAGAGTTCGGCGGCGCCGGTGGTGGTCCGCGAAGGCGATGATGTGGTCGCCACCGAGAGGCCATCCGATGCGGCAAGACGTGCTTCGGCCATCGCGGGGTTCGCGTTGGCGGCGCCCGATTCGCTTCCGGGCGGGCTGATGCTCAAGGAGTTGCTCGTGGGCCCACCGCCGCCCGACGCGCCGACCGGGGCGATCACCGCGACGGACCGGATCGTCTCGGCAACCTACGCGGCTTCGGGCTCGTACGCCGGTATCGACTTCCTCCGAGATGGATTCAACCCCGTGGCTTCGGGGGAGAAACTCGAGGGGTTCGTCGCCGCTGCGCCGGTGTACTGGCTCAGCGCCGGCCAGGCGGAGTTCTACTCGATGCTCTCGCACAACCGGGGTGTCATTCTTGTCTTGCCCCGGAGTTCGAAGCTCAGCCGTGCCGACACACGGCTGAGCTTCGCGGACATTGCCGAGCGAATGGGGCGGGAGAAGTAACACAGGGCCTGTGCCGCGCCGAGGGACGGCTACTTCCGGTAGGATCCGGTGCGCCACACGGAGGCCCCCTTCCATGCCAGATCAGCTCATCGACCTCACCATCGCCGGGGCCGCCCGCGCCATCGAGCGCCGCGAGCTTTCGCCCGTGGACCTGTGCGAGGCCTACCTGGCCCGCGTCGAACGGCTGAATCCCACCCTCAACGCCTACGTGACCGTCACCGCGGCCCGCGCCCGCGAAGACGCCGCGCGCGCCGCCGCCGAGATCGTCCACGGCATCTACCGCGGCCCGCTGCACGGCATCCCCATCGGCCTGAAAGACCTCTACGACACGGCCGGGATCGAGACCGCCGGGGGATCGAAAGTGCTCAGAGGCCGCGTCCCCTCCGAAGACTCCACCTGCGCCCGCCGGCTGCGCGAGGCAGGCACGGTGTTAATAGGAAAGACCAACACCCACGAGTTCGCCTGGGGAACCACCACCAACAACCCCCACACCGGCGCCACCCACAACCCCTGGGCACTCGACCGCATCCCCGGTGGCTCCAGCGGCGGCTCGGGCGCCGCCATTGTTGCCCGGCTCGCCGCCGGAACGCTTGGCACCGATACCGGCGGCAGCATCCGCATCCCGGCCGCGCTCAATGGCTGCGTCGGCCTCAAGCCCACCTTCGGCCGCGTCAGCAAGGCCGGCATCCTGCCCATGTCGTGGCAGTTCGATCACCCCGGCCCCATCTGTCGCACCGTCGAAGACGCAGCCATCGTGCTCCAGGCCATCGCCGGGTACGACCCCGCCGACTTCGCCACCGTGCCCGTCCCCGTGCCAGACTACCGCGCAGCCCTCCACGGCGGCGTGCGTGGCCTTCGCATCGGCGTCCCCCGCGACCAGTTTTTCGGCCTGCTCGACCCGGAGGTGCGCGTCGCCGTCGAGCTCGCCATGGATGTCTTCCGCGAGCTCGGCGCCGAGGTCGTCGACGTGGACTCGGGCTACGACCGCACGTCCGTCCTCCAGGCGTGGACAGTCTGCAATGCCGAGGGCCAGGCGTACCACGCGCAGTGGCTGGCGAAGCAGCGCGACGACTACAGCCCCGAGCTCCTCGCGAACCTCTCCACGCCCTTGCCCGACGCGGTAGGCCTGGCAAGCGCCTACCGCGCCAGCTACGACATCAAGGAAGCCGTTCGCCGGCTCCTCGAACGGGTCGACCTGCTGCTCGCCCCGGCCACCATGCGCCCCGCATCGAAGATCGGCGAGGAACAGGTCCAGGTCGATGGCGTGCAGCTCACCACCGGCGCGGCCTTCGCCTCGCTGACCATGCCGTTCAACATCGCGGGAGTTCCCGCCATCTCGCTGCCCTGCGGGTTCAGCAGCGAAGGACTGCCGATAGGCATGCAGCTCGCCGGGCGGCCGTTCGATGAGCCCACCGTGCTCCGCGCGGCCCACGCCTACGAAACCGCGACCGGCTGGTATCGCAGATCCCCGGAACTCTGAGCGGCCCTACGGCCTCGCGCCGAAGTCCGGCAGACGGGCCTGGCGAGCAGCTACCTGGCCGACGCGCGCCGCATCGACCAGGACAAGCTCCGGCCCCTCCGTGAGCGATTCCGCCCACGCCCGCGCCGGCGCCGAAACGTGCCCGGTGGTCACCAGGAGCGCCCCGGTCGCCCCTTCGGCGACTGCCGCGCCATAGAGCTCCCGCACCTGCGCCGCGCTGACGGTCGCGTGCTCCGCGTAACGCTTGCACTGGACCGCCAGCGTCCCGCCGCGCTTGCGGGCGAGGAGGTCGATACCTCCATCGCCAGTGCCGCCGCGCCGCTCGACGCGCCAGCCCTCGCGCTGCAGCCAGCCCGCGACCTCGGCTTCGAAGTCGCCCGGGGGGAGCCTGCGCAGTCCCTCGACCGAGCGCCGGGCCGCCCGCCGCCGCGACCAGCGCCCCGCAATGAGCCCGGCCAGCGCCACCGTCGCTGCCAGCCCAACCACCCCGGCCCAGCGGTACCCGTTCGGGTCGAAGTACGCGACCGCCCCGGAAACCGCCGCCAGCGCGGTGATCAGACGAGTCATAACGGAGAGCAGTGTAAGGGCGAGAGGCGGCATGTGGCGGCCGGGAGGCACGAGCGCCCTGGCTCCCGCGCAGAGTTTACAGAAACGGTATTGCAGGCATTCGGGGCCCGGGGCTAAGCTCCCGTCCCGTGGAGCGCAAGCCGCGAGCGGAACTTCCTTCCCCGCGCGGACGTTTACTC
>JBBIVC010000213.1:257-4582 GCA_037439905.1 Thermoflexus sp. | reverse complement strand
ATCACCAGTGGCCCTGTTCGACGCCGCCAACCCGGCCGCCACTCCCGCCTGGTTCCGCGAGGCGGCCGAGAGCATGCAGCTCGGCACGGCGGTGGCTGTCCGCCTGGAGGCCGATGGCCAGGTGGTGGGGATGGTGGCGGCCGGGGCCGTCGCCAGGGGCAGGCTGGGCGCCGAAGCGCTGCACCTACTCACGTCGGTCGCCGGGCCACTTGCGATGATCATCGAGCGCGCCCGCGTGGTCACCTCGTTGCGCGAACAGACGCAGCGGACGCGGGCCGTCCTCGACATCCTGGCCGCGCTCGGCCCGCGCGAGAGCATCGAGGAGGTTGCCGGCCCCATCGCCGAGGCGCTGCGCGCCATGTACTCGGCCGACCATTGCGCCGTCTCGGCGCTCGATGACGGTCTCGCGACGCTGGTCGGCATCGATTCCGATATCGCCCCCTGGGAGCCCGGCCACACGGTCGAGGTGGCGAAACTGCTGGGGCCTGTTCCGCCTGCGGGCACCGTTGTCCACGTCTTCGCCAACCTGGCCGCGGCTGGCGAGGAGATACCCGAGATAAGCGCCGTTGCCCGCGACAATGGACTGCGATCGAGCATGCGCGTGCTTGTGGGCACCCCTGCCGAACCCCTTGGGCTGGTAACGGTGGGCGCGTGCCAGCCCGGGCGCTACACCGAGGCCGATGCGCGCCAGCTCGCCCAGATTGTGCAGCCGCTGGCGGTGGCCATCGCGTACTTCCGCGGGCAGCAGGAGGCCGAACGCCGGACCGGGCGGCTCGAGACGACGAACCGCATCCTCACCCGGCTGAGCGCCGGGGGTACGCCCGAGCACCTCGCCCGGGGCTTCCTCGCCGAATGCCGCCACCTCTTCGATGCCCGCCACGGCGCCGTCCTCACCTTCGATGCGGGCCTGCGCACGGGCCGTCACCTGGCCATCGACACCACGGTGGCGAGCGTCGCCGAGGGCATGGAACTCCCGCTCGAACAGCTGCACGCGGCGCGCCTCATCCGCCATGCCGCGCCCCAGATCATCGCCGATGTGCGCTTCGAGCCCGCCCTCCACGCGCGCCACCACCGGCTCATCGCCGCGGGCCTCCACTCGGTCATCCGCGCGCCGCTGGTGGTGCACGATACGGTGCGCGGCGCGGTCTCGCTCTGGGCCGAGGGCACCGGACGCTTCACGGTCGAGGATGCGGAACTCCTGGGGACACTCACGCGGCCGCTGGCGCTCGCACTCGAAAAGGCGGCCGCACTCGAATCGCTGGGCGAAAGCGAGCTCAAGTACCGCTCGCTGGTGGCCCAGGCCGAAGAAATGATCTTCCTCTTCGATTCGGTCACCCACCGCCTGCTCGATGCCAATAATTTCACCGCCCGCGCGCTGGGTTACGAGCCCCACGAGCTCACCAACCTCCGCATCGACGACATCGCCACGCTCACGCCCGAGGAGCTCGCCACCAGCCTGGCCACCACCCTCTCCGATGGCGAGCTGCACATCTCGGATTCGCAGTTCCGCCGCAAGGATGGCTCGCTCATCGATGTCGACGTCGTCGAATCGCTGGTGGCCTACGGCGGACGCCAGGCGATCCTCGTGCTCGCCCGCGATGTCTCTGAGCGCAAGGCGCTCATGCGGCAGCTGGTGCAGAGCCAGAAGATGGACTCGCTCGGCGCGATGGCCGGCGCGGTGGCGCACGATTTCAACAACCTGCTGACCACCATCCTCGGGTTCGCCGGGCTGCTCAAGCGCTCGCCGAACATGGATGCGGAAGAGCGCGAGAACCTCGCCCTCATCGAGGACGCCGCCCGCCGCGCCGCCGACCTCACCGGGCGCCTGCTCTCGTTCTCGCGCGGCGGCCTCGTCCGCTTCGGGCGCGTCGACCTGCGGACGGTGGTCGAAGACACGATGTCGCTGGCCGAACCCACCCTGCACGCCTCCATCGCGACGACAGTTTCCCTGCCCGAGGCGTCCGTGCATGTCGAAGGCGATGCTGGCCAGCTCCAGCAGGCGCTCACCAACATCGTCCTCAACGCGCGCGACGCCATGCCCGAGGGCGGCAGCATCGCCATCAGCCTCGCGGTCGAGGGCCCCGTTGCGGTCGTCACCATCGCTGATAACGGCCCGGGGATGGACGAAGAGACGCGCATGCGCATCTTCGAACCGTTCTACACGACGAAACCGGCCGGCTCGGGCACGGGCCTGGGCATGGCCATCACCTACGGCATCATCCAGGGCCACCACGGCGATATCGCCGTCGAGAGCCAGCCCGGCGTGGGCACCACCTTCACCATCAGCCTGCCCCTCTACCACGACAACGAACCCGGCGGACCGGCTGATATGTTCAACGCCGGCGAAGGCAACCTCGTCCTCGTGGTCGATGATGACGCCATGGTGCGCCGGACCACGACCGCGACGCTGGCCGAGCTCGGCTACAACGTGGTCGAAGCGCCCGGCGGCGCCACCGCGGTCGAAATCGTCCGCGCGCGCCCGGACCGCTTCTCGGTGGTGCTGCTCGACCTGGTGATGCCGGGGATGACCGGGAGCGAGACGTTCCGGGCGCTCACGGCCATCCGGCCCGACCTGCCGGTGGTGGTGTGCACGGGCTATGCGGCCGATTCGCACATCGATACCGATGTGAAGCGGCGCATCGCGGGGCTGGTGCAGAAGCCGTTCACGGCCGAGCGGCTCGCGCGCGCCCTCGAAGCGGCTGGCGCCCGCCCGACGCGGCGGCGGTAGGGGGCGAGAGGAAAGGGAAAAGAGGAAAGAGAAAAGACCCGGGGCGGCGGAAGTCCGAAGTGCGAAGTGCGCAGGTTGCGCCCGATCTTTGCTCTTTGCTCTTTTCTCTCTCCAGTGGGCTTCCTTCGTGTTGGGCTCCTGGTCCCGCGGCACTGCGCTGGCGGGGAGCTGCAGCGCGCCATCACTGGCGCGCCTGGGATGGCCGCCCCCCGGGGCACTCCTCTTCCGGCCCGCGGCGCTGCGCTGGCGGGGAGCCGCAGCGCGCCATCACTGGCGCGCCTCCGATGGCCGCCCGCCGGGGCACTCCCCCCTCCTCCCTTCACAACAGAACACAACAGAAAACCCCGCCGAAGCGGGGCTTTCTGTTGTGAAGTGAAGTGCGGTCGCTGGTTAGCGGCTGCGGCGGGCGACGGTCGCGCCACCCACGCCGAAGGCGAGGGCGCCGAGACCGAGGGCGATGAACAGCCAGGTGGCTGCCGCATCGCTGCCCGTGGTAGCGGTGTTACCCGTTACCGGCGGCTTCGGCGTCGCGGTCGGCGACGGCGGGGTGGTGTAGGTGAGGTTCACGGTATTCAGCTCGTAGTTCTTCCACGAGCCGGTTTCCGCGGCCTTCTTCCCGCCGATGTAGAACGTGACCACAGCGCCATCGACGCCGCAATTCGGGTTGGCACCCGGATCGAGCGCCGGCGAATCGAGCACGTAGCGGGCTTCGCTGCCCGACATGAACGTGGTCGTCACGCCGCAGGTCGCGTTCCCGATCCGCGCCTCGATGGTGGTGCCGGCTGCTGGCGCTGCGCCATCAACCTTCACCGTGCCCACGAAGCGAGCCGGGGGATTCGGCGGCGACTCTGCCGAGACGGTGCCGGCGTTGAACGCGCCGGCGAGCCCGAAGAGCGCTACGCCGAGAACCGCGGCCAGCCACCCGCCACCGAGCAACTTCAGAACGTGCGTCATTGTTTGCTCCATTCCTGTCTGTACGGCCAATTCAACCTGCAACCCTCATCGCTTCCCCGGCTTCCCCCTCCCCGGGGGGAGAGGGAAACCGGTTCGGCGCTAAGGACTGGTTAGTTGACGTTGGACGCGACGGTCCAGGTGACGGACGACGGTCCGGTGATGGCGATCCAGTAGGCGTCGCCGGTCTTGAGGCTGTTCAGGTCGTTCGCGCCAGGCACGTTCACGCCCGACGGGAAGAACCCGAGCCACTGCTGGGCCGCAGCGTCCCAGCCGTAGATGGCCGTCACGCTGGCGGAGATGTCGTTGCCACCGGGGTTCTTGCCGGAGGTACCGGTGCCCTTGATGGCGTCGTTGACCGAGATGGCGTCAGCGCCAACCCACGTGATGAGGCTCCAGCGGAAGTTCAGCGTGTAGCTGTGGGTGTTCGTCAGGTCGATGACCCGGTCGAACCCGATGTTGCCTTCATCGTCGTGAGCGATGGTCAGGACGTTCAGCACGCCGAGGAGGCTGTTGCTGACCTTGATCCAGGCCTGGCACTCATCCGGCTGGCCCTCAGCCGCGAGCGGGCTGAGCGGCCACTCGAGGATGCCGGACGCTGCCGGGTCGTTGGCGGCCCAAGAGTAGGTCGTCACGCCAGTCGCGA
>JBBIVC010000213.1:0-219 GCA_037439905.1 Thermoflexus sp. | reverse complement strand
GGCCGATGATGATGCCTTCGCCGCTATCGATCAGGAAGTCGACGTTCTCGGCGGGGTCGCCGTTGTAGCGGGCGCCGAGCGAGCTGAAGTCGGTCGCAGCGTCAGCGCTGGTCAGCACCGCGTGCAGGCTCACCGCTCCCGTAGGCAGCCGGCAGAAGCCATCGCGATCCACCGCATGGAAGACGATGTACTTGTACTGGTCGGTCTCGCCCTTCTCGA
>JBBIVC010000212.1:0-4582 GCA_037439905.1 Thermoflexus sp. | reverse complement strand
CACAGCCTTGAGTGGTACCACGACCGACCGGAAGACCAGCAGCAGGAGCAGGAAGCTCGAACCAAGGACGGCGGCGAACACGAGCGGCAGGTGGTCGCGCTGGGCCTCAACCGCGTCCGCGGCTTCGGCCGTGGGTCCGCCAACGAGGACGGTGGCCTCGACGCCCGCGAAGGCCGCCGGGATGTAGTCGCGGCGCAGGCGTTCGAGCGCCTGGCCCGAAGCATCGCTGGAGAAATCGCCGGGCATGGCAACGCTGAGCAGGGCCAGGTCGCCGCCGTCGTTCGTTTCGAGCACCTGCTCGCCGAAGAAGGGGTCGGCTTCGAGGCTGGCCTGGAGCCGGGCAAGCGCATCCTGCACGGCCGGTGAGCCAAGGTGCGGCGAGTCGATGACCACGTCGGCGGTGAGTACGCCACTGGAAAACTCGGCGTTGATGACATCGAAGGCGTGGCGCGTTTCGCTTTCTTCGGGCAGGGAGCTGATGCCCACGCTCCCGAGGTTCATGCGGAACACCGGCAGGGCGGCCGCCACCAGGAGCGAGCCGCTCACCGCGACGCTGACCACCGGCCGGGCGGTGACTGCCTGCGCGATGCGGTCCGAAAGGCCCCGGCCGCTGGTGGGGCGCAGCCGCCGCCGGGCGAAGGGCAGGCTCAGCCAGTTCACGCGGTCGCCCAGCAGCCCCAGGACCGCGGGCAGCAGCGTGAGCGAGGCGAGCACCGTGGCGGCGACCACGAGCATCGCGCCCACGGCGAAGCTGCGGAAGGTGGCGTCGGGCATGATGAACATGCCGGAGAGGGCGATGGCGACGGCCATACCCGAGAAGAGGACGGTGCGGCTGGCGGTCGAGCCAGCGGCGGCGACCGCATCGACCTTCGGGAGCCCGGCGGTTCGCTCTTCGCGGAAGCGGTGGACGATGAACAGCGAATAATCGATGCCAACGGCCAGGCCGATCATCGTGATGATGAAGACGACGAAGTTCGACATCTCCGTCGCGTTGCTCACGAGCGCGGTTGCGCCAGCGGCAACGAAGATCGAGAGCAGGGCCAGGGCGATGGGCAGCCCCGCGGCCACGGCGGCGCCAAACACGATGAGCAGAATGACGAGCGCCACACCGACCCCGATGAGCTCGCCCTGTGCGAGCGTCTCTTCGAGCAGCGTCGTCATCTCGCCTTCGACGCTGCCGAAGCCGACCGTGGTGACACGGAAGCCATCGCGTCCATCGGCGCGCTGGACCGCTGCGACCAGCGGCTCGGCGGATACCGCCGCGTCGGCGATATCGCCCGTGAGGGTGACCGGGATGAGAACCGTATGGCCTTCGCGCGAAACGAGCCCTTCGGCGCCATCGCGATAGCTGGCTACGGTGTCGACTTCTTCGAGGGCGCGCAGGTCGAGCACCAGGTCATCGACGAAGGCCGCGAACGCCGGGTCGCTGGCCAGGGCGTGCGGCGATTCGACGACAACGAACTCTTCGGGAGGGGTCTCCTGCCGCAAACGCTGGTCGATCAGGTCGCGTGCGCGGGTCGCCTCGGTGCCCGTGGTTGAAGGGCTGGCGTCGAGGTTCATGGTGCCGGCGGCCAGGTAGGCCGCCACGAGCAGGACGACCCAGGCGCCAAGCATGCGCCAGGGATGGAGCGCGGCGGATCGAGCCAGCCGGCCGGTGAACGGCGCTCTTGGGTGCGAGGCGCCGGGATGGTTGGCCCTGCCTGGCCGGGCCGAAGGTGATGCGTTCTTCATCGCCATCCTCCTTGGAGGGGATGCCTCCACGGTGGCGGATAGCGGCGCCCGCTTCGTCGCCACTGCTATCGATTCGCGCTCGGCGCCGGGGATGATTCGTCTCTCGTCCGCGAGGATGACGCCGCCCCGGCGGGAATGTCATAGTCTCGACCCATGCGCTGGATCGAGAGGATGGTGCGGGGGTACTGGCTGGAGGCGGGCGCGGTGCTCGCGGCGGCCGATGTCGCGCTCGAGGTGGCGCTGCGGCGCGGAGCCGAGGGGGCGCCGACGGTGAGCCCCTGGTTTGGCGCGCCGGCAGCCGCGGTCATGGTGCTCGCGCTGGCCGCGCGGCGGCTCTTGCCCTTTGCCGCTCCGGCGCTGGTCTGGGTGCTGGCGGCGGCGCTCTCGTTTGTCGACGGACGGCTGGTGGTGTTCAGCGTGAGCGCCTCGCTGGCGGGCCTGGTGGCGGCGTTCCTGCTGGGCAACCTGGCCGATGGAACGAAGGCGCGGGCGGGACTCCTGGTGGTGCTGGGAGGGGCCGCGATCGTGGTGTACAACACCCCGGACGACGATCCCGGGAGTTATGTCTTCATGCCGGCGCTCTTCGCGATGGCGTGGGTCGGCGGCCTGGCGCTCCAGCAGCGCGCGGCCCGGGCCGATGCGGCCGAATTGCGCGCGGCCCTCCTGGCGCGGGACCGCGAGGAGGCGACGCGGTCGGCGATCGCCGAGGAGCGGTCCCGCATCGCGCGCGAACTGCACGATGTGCTCGGCCACAGTGTCAGCGTCATGACCATCCAGGCCTCGGCCGTGCGGCGGATGCTGATGCCCGGACAGGAGAAGGAGCGGGAGGCGCTGCTCGCGGTGGAGCAGACCGGCCGGGAGGCGCTCGCCGAAATGCGGCGGCTGGTGGGCATCCTCCGGCTGGGCGACGATGGGCCCGGGCTCGAGCCCCAGCCCGGCCTGGGGCAGGTCCCTAAGCTCGTGGCGCAGGCGCGCGAGCTCGGGCTGGCGGTCGACCTGCGCGTGGAGGGCGAGCCGGTGCCGCTTCCACCGGGCATCGACCTGACCGCCTACCGCCTGGTGCAGGAGGGGCTGACCAATGCGCGCAAACACGCTCACGCCAGCCAGACGGAAGTGACGGTGCGCTACCAGGGCAATGGCCTCGAGGTCGAGGTGTGCGACAACGGCCGGGGGGCCGGGGTCTCGCCCGAAGGCGGCCACGGGCTCATCGGCATGCGCGAGCGCGTCTCCATCTACGGCGGCGAGTTCGAGGCGGGCCCCCGTAAGGAAGGCGGCTACCGGTTGCGTGCCCGCCTCCCGGTGCAGCCATGAACGCCATCCGGGTGCTGGTGGTCGACGACCAGGCGCTGGTGCGCGCGGGCTTCAAGATGATCCTTGATGCTGAACCGGGCTTCGAGGTGGTGGGCGAGGCGGCCGATGGCCTCGAGGCAGTAGAAGCCGCGAGCCGCCTGGAGCCCGACGTGGTCCTGATGGATGTTCGCATGCCGAACCTGGATGGCATCGCGGCGGCGCGGCGGATTGTCGAGAGCGGCGCGGGGTCGACCCGCCGGCTGCTCGCCGAGGACGGAGCGACGGCGAAGGTCGTGATGCTGACCACGTTCGACATGGACGAGTACGTCTACGAGGCGTTACGCGCCGGGGCGAGTGGTTTCCTCCTGAAAGACGTGCCACCTGAGCGGTTGCTCGCGGGCATCCGGGGAGTGGCGTCTGGCGAGGCGCTGCTGGCGCCGTCGGTCACGCAGCGGCTGATCGAGACCTACGTGGGGCGCGGGCCGGCAAAGGCTCCGCCGCGAACCATCGAGGAGCTGACCACGCGGGAGCGCGAAGTGCTGGAACTGCTGGCGCGCGGGCTATCGAACGCCGAAATCGCCGAAACGCTGGTGGTGAGCGAGACGACCGTGAAGACACACGTCGCGCACGTCCTGGACAAGCTGGACCTGCGCGACCGGGTGCAGGCGGTCGTGTTCGCCTATGAGTGCGGGCTGGTGCGCCCGGGCGAACGGCCCGGCGCCTGAGGCCCGGCGGATTCGAGGGATGGGGGGCCTATCTGCTACGCTTCGGGGGAGTGCCCTCGTAGCTCAACGGATAGAGCATCTGACTTCGGATCAGAAGGTTGTGGGTTCGAGTCCTACCGAGGGTACCACTCCCCCCGCGCGGCGCATCCCGCGCTCCTGGTTCTGTTTCCACATGATTTTGGCGGCGGCCGGCCTGCCCCCGCAGGTTTCGCAATGCCCTGCCAGGTTGCCGGCTATCGCCGTCGAAACACAAGAAGGCGGCGTGGAGTCCGATGGCGCTCATGGCCGTAACGGCAGGTGCTAATTCAGCTGCTACACTTGACCTTCCAGTTACTGGAACCTCTAGGGTGAGCATGTGGCCGAGCTAGTCACGATTCAGAAGGCAGCCGAGCTTGCGGGCCTAACGCCGAAGACCGTCCGGTTCTACGAAGAAGCGGGCCTGCTGCCGCCGGCCGTCCGGAGCGATTCAGGCTATCGCCTGTTCTCGTCGTCCGACGTGCGCCGCCTCCGGTTAGTCCGCCGCGCCAAGATCCTCGGGCTCCCGCTCGCGGAGATCAAAGAACTTGCAGACCTCGCGTTCCGGGAGAGCTGCGGTTCGTTCGAGGAGCGGCTGCAGACGCTGCTCGCGCGGCGCCTGGCCGATGTGGAACGGACGATCGGCGAGCTTGTGAGTCTCAGGGCGGAGTTGACGGCGCTGCGCGTGTCGCTGGCTGATGGCGAACGCTGCGACCGCACCTGCAACGTCGACGACTGCGAGCACTGCCGGTTCATCGATGACTAGCCAGGCCACGGACTACACCTGGAGGACCCACCAATGACACTCACCAAGGCCGAGC
>JBBIVC010000211.1:0-4598 GCA_037439905.1 Thermoflexus sp. | reverse complement strand
GATGAGGAAGCGGCGACTTCGTACCGGAGCCTGCGGGGCGCCCTGTTCGCGAAGCTGATGCGCCGGAAGCAGCGCCCCCCGCGGGCGAAGAAGCGAGGGTGACCGGCGGCCGCCCGCCGCGTTATCGAGTGTGATGAACGCATCCCTGACGCTGCATGTCACCGTCACACGCCTGGGCTGGGCGGGAGTGGCGCTGACCGACGCTGGGATCCGGTTCGCGACGCTGTTTCACCGGACGCGGGCAGCGGCAGAAGGAGAGCTGCGCGCGTTCGGGGCGGCGGAGGGCGACCACCGGGCGGCTCCCGGGGCGCTTCGCCTGCTCCAGGAGTACGCGGAGGGAGTACGCGTGCCGATCGAGGAGTTCCCCATCGACCTGCCCGGGTGCTCGGACCTGCAGCGCAGGGTCTGGCTTGCGCTGCGCGAGATCCCGCGTGGCGAGACGCGGAGCTACGGCTGGCTCGCGCGGCAAGTGGGGGAGGGGCACGCGCCGCGGGCCGTGGGCGCAGCGGTCGGGGCGAACCCGATCCCGCTCTGGCTGCCGTGCCACCGGGTGGTGGCGTCGGATGGTTCGCTCCACGGCTTCGGCGGGGGACTTGCGATGAAGCAGCAGCTCCTCGAACTCGAAGGCGCCCTGCCGCGGCGGCTCCTGGGCTAACGGGGGGGCGGGCGGCTCGCTACCTGCCGGTGAAGCGCGGCTCGCGACGCTCGATGAACGAGAGCCGTCCTTCCTTCGCGTCCTCGGTGCCCTGGGTTACCTGCTGGAGGAACTGCTCGTGCTCGGTCTGCGTCACCAGGTCGCGGGTCGCGCTTTCGTACACAAGCCGCTTCGCGATTTCGATGGCGATCGAGGGGCCATGGGCAATGGCGCTCGCGAGCGCGGCCGTGTGTTCGATGAGCGAATCATCGGGCACCACCTCGGTCGCGAGGCCGATGGCCTTCGCCTCCTCGGCGCCAACCATCCTGCCAGTCCAGAGCATGAGCAGCGCCTGGTCGGTCCCGACAAGACGCGGAAGGAACCAGGTAGCGCCGGTATCGGGGCTGATGCCGCGTTTGACGAAGATTGCGCTGAAGCGGGCTGATTGCGCGGCGATCCGGATATCGGCGGCGAGCGCGAGCGAGAGGCCGGCGCCGACGGCCACGCCGTTGACGGCTGCGATGACGGGCTTCCGGCAGCGGTGGACGCGCTCGGGGCCCAGGTAACGCGTGCGCAGGAGCGCCGCGCGGCCCTCGATGGGCCGGGGATACTGGGGGGCGCCAGGATCGGCGGTGAGGTCGGTCCCGGCGCAGAAGCCTCGCCCGGCGCCGGTGATGACGACGCAGCGGACATCGTCGTCGGCGTCGGCGAGGTCGATGGCGGTCTCGAGCTCGGCCCATGACGACCAGGTGACGGCGTTGAGCTTTTCCGGCCGGTTCAGGGTGATCCAGGCGGTGTTGTTCTTCACCTCGTAGAGCAGGTCGGTGAACCGGGGCAAGGTGGTTCCTCCTGTGCAAAGGGAGCCGCCCGGCGCAGTGGTGCGCGGGCGGCGGTTCCGGGTGCTGGCGGCGGCGCCGCCGGCGAGGCTCAGATTCGCTCGATGATGGTGGCGGTTGCCATGCCGCCGCCGGTGCACATGGTGATGAGCGCGGTGGACTTGTCGCGGCGCTCCAGCTCGTCGAGGGCCGTCTGGATGAGCATGCCGCCGGTCGCGCCGATGGGGTGGCCGAGGGCGATGGCGCCGCCATTGACGTTCATCCGTTCGCCATCGAGGTCCATCTCGCGCTGGAACTTGAGGACGACCGAGGCGAAGGCTTCGTTGACTTCGAAGAGGTCGATATCCTCCTTGCGCATGCCGGCCTTCTTGAGCGCGAGCCGGGTGGCGGGGGCGGGAGCGGTGAGCATGATGACGGGCTCGGCCCCGGCGGCCGCGGTCTGGACCACGCGGGCGCGCGGCTTGAGGCCGTGGGCCTTCGCGTACTCGGGAGAGGCGAGGAGGAGGGCGCTCGCGCCATCGACCACGCCGGAGGAATTGCCGGCGTGGTGCACGTGGTTGACTTCCTTGACCTGGGGGTAGACGGCCTTGCAGATCTCGTCGTAGGTGCGGGTGTCGTTCGGCGGGGTCATGATGCCCATTTTCGCGAACGAGGGGTTGAGGCCCGCGAGCGTTTCGATGGTGGTGCCGGGCCGCGGGTGCTCGTCGTGGTCGAGGGCGAGGGTGCCGTCGTCGTTGTAGATGGGCACCACGCTGCGCTTGAAGCGGCCGGCATCGATGGCCTCGGCGGCGCGGCGCTGGCTTTCGACCGCGAGCCGATCGCAATCCTCGCGGGTGAAGCCTTCGAGCGTGGCGATGAGGTCGGCCGAGATGCCCTGGGGGATGAGGGGGTACTGCGCGTAGAGGTGCGCGTTGTTGGCGGTGAAGCCATCGACACTCAGGGGCGCGGGGCGGGACATGGACTCGACGCCGCCGGCCACCAGGAGGTCGTTCATGCCCGCCATGATGTTCATCGCGGCCATGTTCACGGCTTGCTGCCCGGAGCCGCAGAAGCGGTGGAGCGTGACCCCGGGCACCGTGACGGGCCAGCCGGCATCGAGGGTGGCCATGCGGGCGATATCCATGGAATGGTCGCCGACGCCGGAGTTGTTCCCCATGATGACGTCCTCGACATCGGCCGGGTCGAACCCGGCGTGGTCCTTCAAGGCGTTGAGGACCTGGGCGAGGATGCGCTGGGGGTGGATGTGAGTGAGGCCGCCGACTCCGGGCTTGCCCTCGCCGCGAGGGGAACGGACGCCATCGATGATCCAAGCTTCAGGCATGAGGTTGCTCCAGTTGCGCGAGTGGTTGGGGTGCGGGGAAGCCGCCGGGGGAAGGTTACGGCAGACCGGACAGCTTGTCGCGGTAGGGTAGCGCGCGAACGGAGGGGCGCCCCGTTGGGGCGCCCCTCCAGGTTTGCGGGCTGATGGGCGAACCTAGGCGTCGCGCCAGGTCTTCATCAGGTGGGTGTACGGGAACCAGGCGGTGGGCCGGTAGTTCTCGATGTTGGGGTCCCAGAAGTAGGTGCGGGTGTCGGTCGAGAAGTAGATCTCGTATTGCTGTTCGGCGACGTGTTCCTCGATCTGCTTCACGGTCTGGAGGCGTTCTTCGCGCTTGAACTGGCCGCGCTGCTTGTCGAGGAGCGCTTCGAGGGCATCGTCCTGGACGTAGCTGAGGTTGATGCGGCCACGCTTGGGCTTCATGGTGAAGCGCTCGGTGACGTAGTCGAGCCAGTAGGCGACGGCGCGGGGGCTGTGGCCCATGCCCTCGTACTGGCCCTGGTAGGTGGTGGAGATGTACTGGGCGTAGGGCTTGGTGACGTCCTGGACGTTGATGCCGATCTCCTTGAGCATGTTCTGCGTCAGGGTTGCGGTATCGACGTAGGCCTGGGTGTAGATGGCGGCATCGGCGTGTTCCCAGGTGGTATTGATGGTGCCGACGCCGGCAGCCTCCATGAGCTTCTTGGCCTCGGCCAGGTTGAATTCCCAGTACTTGCCCTGCGGGAGATCCTTGACCTGGCGCGCGAATGGGAAGCCGACGTGGTAGAGCTGGTCGGGCACGCCCTCGCCCTTGGAGATGGCGTCGCGGATCGCCTGGCGGTTGATTGCCATCGAGATGGCCTGGCGGACGCGCTTGTCGTTGAAGGGCGGCTTATCGGTGCGGAGGTAGATGTAGCCGCCGATGCCCTGGGTTTCTTCGAACTTGGCATCGGGCCGGTCTTTCTTGAGCTGGTCGCGCTCGGTGGGGAGGAAGAGCCAGGTGAGGTTCACCTGCTTGGCCGAGAAGTCGGCGACGCGCTTGGCCTGGTCGGTGACGATGAGCGCGGTGACCTCGTCGAAGTAGGGGTAGGGCTTGTCGTAGTAGTCGGGGTTCTTCTTGTAGTGGAGGCTGACGCCCGTCTTGAACTCTGTGTGGATGAACGGGCCGGAGCCGACCATCTTCGTGGCCGCATCGGCGCTTTCCGCGATTTCCTTTGGAGAGATCCAGGCGCCGAGGTTGCCGCCGAGGTATTCGACGGTATCGGCGTACGGGTACTTGGTCGTGATGCGGACGGTCTGCGGGTCGGGCGTTTCGACCTTGTCGATGAAGGCGAGGCCTGACTTGTGGACCGACTTGTCGAAGTTCAGGTAGCGGTCGAACGCGTACTTGATATCTTCGGAGGTGACGGCGCGGCCGTTGACGGGCGCGACGTTGTGGAACTTGGCCGGCTTGAGCTTGATGACGTAGGTGAGCTCATCGACCTGCTCGGGCATGGAGGTGGCGAGGTCGGGCTCCATCTTGTTATCGGCCGGGGCGACCTCTGGCACACCCGCAGCGAACCGGTAGAGCTTGGAGTAGGACAGCCCGTGGTTGTAGGCCGCGACGAAACTGGTCTGGGTGTAGGGATCGAGGCTGGGTGGTGGCGAGGAGATCTGGAACGAGAACGAGCCGCCCGGCTTCGGTTGCTTGGCGGTGGTTGGCGTTGGCACAGCGGTCGGGAGGAGCCCGGCCGATGTTGGCGTGGCTCCGCCGCCATCGTCGTCGTCGTCATCGCCACAGCCAACGAGCGCGTAGGTGGCGGCTGCGATACCGGTGATGGCCGACCCGCGG
>JBBIVC010000210.1:0-4623 GCA_037439905.1 Thermoflexus sp. | reverse complement strand
GCACCTTTTATCGGACCGGCATCATAATAGAGGTAAACCCACTCTCCCGATGTTCCTCCGAAGTCCAAAGCGTTGTCGTAATGCCCGGTATAGTCACTCGCGCAAGAAGTGCTCTTGGGGCTCCATAAAGTCCATGTGCCGTCTGCCTTCGCTATCCGGACAGTTCGTCGTGTAACTCCAGATACGCCGGAGAGGAGGCTGAGCACAGCAACCGTTCCTGCCCGTAACATCGACCTCCGAGAGCGAGTAGCTTTCATGCTGATTGCACCCGTACATCGGTGCCGTCAGGCAACTTACATCTACCTTGGATGGCAGCTATAAAGTTCGGGCCGTGAGCATGGTCATGGGGGGATAGTAGCCCCTTTCGAAGATCAGCCGCGTACTTGCAGAGAAGGTAGCCACTGCGGCGACCTTCTGAAGTTAATGGATAAGTATTCAACCGAACTGCTATAGCCGCATTCGCGGCTCTAGCAATTATCTCTCCCGAAAGTCCTCGATTCAGATCGACAGCCGATTCTTCATGCTTAAGGTTCACTATTGGGGTGTGCCCTGGCGGCCTGAGTACCGAGAGCACTCCGGACGCTAGTTCGTTCCTTTGGGCGTTATTCTTAAGCATATACCTCAAAAACAGCATAACTCGATCATCATCGATGATGCGTAATTCTGAGAACAAGCCGTAGATGCAATTATTAAGGCCCCTAATGAGCTCAGGCGCGCCAGCCGCATGTGCAGCATGAATGCACCGACGAACGGCTTCCCGCTCAACAGGATCGTAACGGCTCACGTCCAGACTCATTGCCTCCACTTTCTTCATGGCGTCAACCGGGGCCAGAGTACCTCAGCCTTGGATTCCTGTTTGAGCATTCTTCGCGAACACCGCATCGTCGGCGAGCATGCGGAAGGCACCGGCGCAGCAGCACGTGGCGTGCAGCTCCGCCCAGGTACGAAGGAAGTCCCGGGTTGGCTCGAATCCAACCGGGTCCAGAACGTGGCAGGCAAGCTCTCGTATGTGGCGATAGACGGACTTCGAACTTCGGCCGCTGGCCGCAGCGATGTCCGGCGGCGCCCAGCCCACGCAGATGGCAGCTATCAGGCGCTGTTGGTAGTCGTTCAGCTCACGCACGTGGCGCCTGGCCAACACGCGGAGCACTTCTCGCGGCTGATGCATGATCCACTCCTGCCCCCCGGCTCAAAGGTCCGCAATTGGGGCATGTGCCGGGCATACCACAAACAGTAATGAGGAGTCAACGCCCAGTGCGTGGTCCAGTTGGCCGGCTGGCAAACGGGCGGCCAGACATCAGCTTCCAGCACGGAGCGGCTCGCGGCGAAAGCGGGCAGGCTTCACTCCACCGGTTCGAGGGCGAGGAGGCGGGCGGTGAGGGCCTGCCAGGTGGGGCGCCACCAGCGTTCGAGGGCGAAGGCCACCCCCAGGCCGCCGAAGGAAACGATGGCGCCGAAGACGGCATCGAGGATGAAGTGGTTGCCGGTGACGATGACGGCGAAGAACATCGCGATTGGCCAGGCCACCGCGAAGACCCAGAGGACGGGGCGGCGGCCCACCCAGGCTACGACCGCGGCGAGCAACAGGGACCAGCCGAAGTGGAGGCTGGGGACGGCGGCGAACGGGTTGACCCAGGCTTTCGCCTCCTGCGCGTTGTAGCCGACGCGGTCGAAGGCGGCCATGGTGTCGATGAAGCCGGCAAAGGGGATGAGCCGGGGCGGGGCGACGGGCAGGAGCCAGTAGATAACGACGCCGATGGCGCCCGAGGCAAGGAATGCGTTGCGGGTGAGGCGGTAGGCGCGGCGGTGCCAGATGTACAGCCAGATGGCGAGAACGATCACGAGGGGCATGTGGCCCCAGAAGTAGACGGCGTTCATGGTCTTGATGAGCCAGTAGTGGCCGAGGATCCAGGACTGCATCTCGAGCTCCCAGTAGATGCCCAGGCGCTGCTCGAGCTCGATCAGGTTGAAGCCGCGGACCATGGCCTCGCCGGCCCGGTCGACGACGGAGCCGCGGATGAGGAAGTAGATGAGGAACGAGACGAAGACGACCACGACCTCGTGGACGCCGGACCGTTCGGTGAGGCGCCAGAGGCGGCCGGCCTGGCGGCGGAACTCGCTGGAGGGGGCAGCCTGCACTCGCAATTCCTCGTATGCGTGCGGCCTTCGGTGCCCGGGCGGCTTTGGCGCGGGCGCTGTGGGGTGGCTACACTCGATGCTCACCGTAGCAATACCTCGGACGGGGGGACAACACCTTGGAGATTCGAGTCACCGGCGGCGACATCCGGCAGGCGAAAGCTGACGCGATCATCGTAAACCTGTTCGAGGGCGTGACCACACCGCGGGGCGGCACGGGGGCGGTCGACCAGGCGCTGGGCGGGGCGATCTCGCAGCTGATCGCGCAGGGCGACATCCGGGGGAAGGCGGGCGAGTTCACGCTCATCCACACGTTCGGGAAGGTCCCGGCGCCGCGCGTGGTGGTTGCGGGGCTGGGGAAGCAGAAGGACTTCGACATCGACGCGGTGCGGAACCTGGCGGCGAACCTGGCGCGGTTCGTGCGCAAGCCGGGGATCAAGGACGTGGCGACAATCGCGCACGGCGCCGGGATCGCCGGGCTCGACCCGGAGGCCTGCGCGCAGGCGATCGCGGAAGGCGCCCTGCTGGGCGAGTACCGGTTCCTGAAGTACAAGGCGCCGGACAATGAACGGCTCGACCTGAACTCGCTCACAATCGTCGAGCACGACGCCGGGAAGGTGGAGCGTATCGCGGCAGGCGCAGCCCGCGGAGTGGTGCTCGCCGAGGCGACGAACCTGGCGCGCGACCTGGCAAACGAGCCCGCGAACCACCTGACGCCCAAGGACCTGGCGGCGCGGGCCGCCGAAGTGGCGCAGGCCAATGGGCTGGAGTGCGAAATCCTCGAGCGCGAGCAGATGGAGCGGAAAGGCATGGGGTCGCTGCTTTCGGTGGCGAAGGGGAGCGCCCAGCCGCCGAAGTTGATCCGGCTGGGCTACCGGGGCCGTGGGGGCGAGGGCTGGGACCTGGCGCTCGTGGGCAAGGGGATCACGTTCGACACGGGCGGCATCAGCATCAAGCCGGCGGCGAACATGGAGGCGATGAAGGCCGACATGACCGGCGCGGCCTCGGTGATCGCGGCGATTGGCGCGATCGCAAGGCTGGGGCCAAAGGTGAACGTGGTGGCGATCGCCCCCTGCACGGAGAACATGCCCGGCGGGAACGCGACGAAGCCGGGCGACGTGGTGACGGCGATGAACGGCCGGACCATCGAGATCATTAACACCGACGCCGAAGGGCGGCTGGTGCTGGCGGACGCGCTCTGCTGGGCGAAGGAGCTGGGCGCGACGCACATCCTGGATGTGGCGACCCTGACCGGGGCGGTGACGACAGCACTAGGCGACGTGGCGTATGGGCTGATGACCAACAAGATGCGTTTTGCGGGCAGTTCGAATCGGCTGCGGCGGCGGCGGGCGAGAAGACGTGGCGGCTGCCGATGTTCAAGGAGTACGACGAGCTCATCAAGAGCGATGTGGCGGACTGTAAGAACACCGGCACGGGGAACCGGGGAGCGGGGACGATCGTGGGGGCCAAGTTCCTCGAGCCGTTCGTGGGAGACACGCCATGGGTCCACCTGGACATCGCCGGGGTGGACAACATGCCGGCGGACAAGGGCTGGGTGGCGAAAGGCGCCAGCGGCTACAGCGTCCGGGCGATGGTGAACCTGGCGCTAAGCATGGCGGGGTAGGCCCCGCGCGGCCTGCGGCGAGGCGGTTGGCGTGCGAACGTCGATGATGCGGTAGGCCCCCTCCGGGCCGCGCTCGATGTCGACACCCACTGCCTGGCCAGAAGCCCAGCGCCCAACGGCCAGCCGCAAACGGTCGAGGGTCGAGCCTTCGAGCACGAGGTAGCAGTGCGCGGACTCGCCCGGGTCGGCGGTGATGGCAAGGCAGGCGCCCGAGAGGGTGAGCCCTCTGCCGGCCAGGTAATCACGGAGCACATCCTGGGCCGCGGCAGGCAACGGACTGGCCGGCGGGAGCGTCGGCAGCGGCGTGGCGGTCGGGCTGCCCGGCGTCGGCGTGGGCGTCGCGGAGACCAGCGGAAGCGTCGCTGGCGGGGGTGTGTAGCCGGGGACCGAGGGCAATCGCGTCACTGCCGATGCGGCCCGGGACCCGGCGGGCGTCGCGGGCCCCGGTTGAGAATCACCTGAGCATGAAACGAGAAGCAAGAGAGGGGGCAGCCAGACTCGCATCCCCCAGCTGGCTCCGTCCACAAGCCGAGCGCCCGCAAACATGCGTGCCGACTCACCACTGGGCACCTCCCAGAGCTGAATGGGCGCCTGCAGGCTTGCGACAGGCTATGGGCTTGCTGCTTAAGGGGAGGTGAAAGGACCAGTCCGTCGGCTATAGGGGTTGACGTGGACAGATGTGCTGGAACTACGCACCCACGACCGGCGCGGACGGCAATGCAACGCCCTACTCCTCGGCCGTGCGAAGGCGCGGCACCGGTGCGAGGCTGCGCGGCCGGCGCTGCGGGGCCGGCACCGCCGGGCCCGGGCCGGCGATGTTCATCTTCACGAAGGCGCAGTCGCTCTGCGTGGTGATCTCGGGA
>JBBIVC010000209.1:0-4632 GCA_037439905.1 Thermoflexus sp. | reverse complement strand
GCGCGCCAGTCAATTCCGGAGTCGCGCCGCGGGCCGGTCCGGGTTCCGCCGCTCCCGCTCGATGATCTGTTCGATTTCGTCGACCGCAGCTTCCAGTTCGCCGTGGCGGTTGTACACCACGTAGTCGTTGTTCTCGATGTCCGCCAGTTCTTCTTCAAGTTCGCCGAGGCGCCTGGCCAGTGACGCAGCATCCTCGCTTCCTCGCGCCGCGAGGCGCGCGCGAAGCGCCTCGCGATCCTCGGCCATCAGGAAGATGAACACCGCGCCCTCGAGGCGCTCCCGCCACGTCCGCGCGCCCTGGACGTCAGTCCTGATGATGACATCGCGGCCTTGCCGGAGCGGTTCCTCGACCTCCCGCCGTTCGAGGCCCTTGTAGTCGTCGTAGACCCGTGCCCACTCCGCGAACTCGCCTGCCCGGATCTTCTCTTCGAACTGCGCTTCCGAGAGGAAGTGGTAATGGTTGCCATCGACCTCGTTGGGCCGCGGCGGGCGGCTTGTCGAGCTGGTTGCCCTGTGGATGCCCGTACGCTCGCGCAGGCGGTCGATGACGGCGTCCTTGCCGACGCCGGATGGACCGTGGAGCACGATGACGAGGGGGCGCGCCTTCACGCGCTGATCATCCCGCCCGCGGCCACCTGTGCAAGGTCGCGCCAAAAACCTGGATACGAGACGCCCACCGCGTCGTTCTCCACCCGCGTCTCGCCGCTCGCCAGGCTCCCGGCAATCGCGGCCAGCATGCCGATTCGGTGGTCTCCGTGGGCATCGACGCGAGCGCCGTGCAGCTGAGCCGGCCCGTGGACCGTGAACCCATCGGGATGAGCCGTCACCCGGGCTCCCATGCGGCCAAGGACCTCCACGACAGCCTCGACCCGGTCCGATTCCTTCGCGCGGAGCTCGGACGCGTCGCGAACGACGGTCTCGCCCTTTGCGAAGCAGCCAAGCAGAGCCACGAGCGGGAGCTCGTCGATCGCCCGGGGGACAAGCGTCCCGCCCACTTTCGTGGCCTGGAGCTCCGAGGAGCGCACCAGGATGTCGGCCACGGGCTCGCCGCCGCTCGTCCGCTCTTCCAGGAGTTCGATCGTCGCGCCCATGGCCGAAAGGATGTCGAGTAGACCGGTGCGTGTTTCGTTGACATTCACGCCCTCGAGCACGAGCTCGGCGTCGGGGTGGCATGCTCCGAGGACGAGCCACGGTGCTGCGCTCGAGATGTCCCCTGGCACGCGCAGGCTGAGCGCCTGGAGTGGGACAGTCGGGGGTTCAATGGAAACGCTGGTTCCGCTCACGGTGAGGGACGCGCCCATCGCGGTGAGCATCCGTTCGGTGTGGTCGCGGCTCGCCGCGGGCTCGGTCACGACGGTCCTTCCGTCGGCGTAGAGCCCCGCCAGCAGGAGCGCCGATTTCACCTGGGCGCTCGCCACCGGGCTGTGATAGTCGATGCCGGCCAATTCGCCACCCTTGATGACGACTGGAGCCAGCGTGTCCCCGGTGCGCGCGTGGACGTGTGCGCCCATCTGGCGCAGGGGCCCGATGACCCTCGCCATGGGGCGGCTCCGGAGCGATGCGTCGCCGGTGAGGATGCTGAGGAGCGGGTGGCCTGCCAGCAGGCCCATCAGGAGCCGCATGGTGGTGCCGCTGTTCCCGCAATCGAGAATCTCTTCGCTTTCGAATAGCCCGTGAAGACCCTGCCCGCTGACCCGCGCGACGGGCGATCCCTCCGGCCAGTCGATGGGCACGCCCAGCGATTCCAGGCAGCGAGCCGTGGAGCGCACGTCCTCGGAGTCCAGGATGCGCTCGATGGTCGCGGTACCGCCAGCGATGGCGTTGAAAATCAGCGAGCGATGCGAGATCGACTTATCTGACGGGACTTCGAGCGTGGCGCGGATGCGGTCCGCGCGGGTCACCTTCACCGGTCGTCGCGGACGCCGAGTTTGCGGCGTAGCTCGGCGTCGTCTCGTGGCGCGCCGGGACGTGACGAGACGTCCTTCAGGCGGTCGTACAGGCCGCCGACGAACATCCTCGCCATGGCGTCCTGCGCCGAGGGCGCCTCGACGCCTTCAGGCCGTCTTCGGACAGGCGGATTGTGGATGAAGGTATCGCGGTCGAGCTGGGTGCTACGGAAGAGGTCAAGCACAGGCTCACCGCCCAGCTCCAGCGCCTTCTTGATCGTCGAGAGTTCGTCCTGGAAGCGTCCAATCCAGTGCAGGATGGCGTCGCGATTGGTGAACATAATATCGCGGGACATCACCGGGTCTCCGCTCGCGAGCCGCGTCAGGTCCCGGAATCCCGGGCCAGCCAGGAGCGCGGCATCTTCCCATCCCTGGCTATCGCGCACCATCCTGAACAGCGCCACCGAGGTGAGGAGCGGTACGTGGCTCACAGCCGCGGCGTACTGGTCGTGTTCCGCCGGGTCGATGTACAGCGGTATCGCCCCGAGCGTCTCCACCATGCCGAGGACGACGCTGACGGCCTGCTGGTCGGCGCGGGGCGACGGGGTAATCGCCCAGGTCGCATCCTTGAAGAGGTCGGCTGATGCTGCGGCGGGCCCGCTCTTCTCGCGGCCAGCCATGGGATGCCCGCCAATGAAGTTCGCGGACTCCGGAAGGTATTCCTGGGCCCAGCGCATGATGTCGGACTTCGTGCTGCAAACGTCGGTGATTACGGCGCCGGGATCGAGGTATGGCCCGATATCCTGGAGGATCTGGCGCGCGGCGACGACCGGAACCGCCAGGATGATGAGGCCGGCGCCCCGCACTGCCTCTTCGAGCGACCCGACCTCGCGGTCCAGTGCTCCCATCTTCTTCGCTGTGCGCGCGGCCGTGCGGTCGCGGTCGGCTCCAACGATTTCGTACTGGCGGTCGGGCCGTGATGCGAGGGCGAGGCCAATCGATGTACCGATCAGGCCGGTACCGATGATGCTGATGCGGGACTGTGGCATTTCGACCCCTGGCGGCTCCTGCTGGATACGCAGGATTGTACTCCTAGGCTAGCACAACGGCCGCCGGGCATCGTGCTGGCCAGCGTGCCCCGGTGTCAGAGGATGAGGTTGAAGACGTCGTCGTAGACCAGGTTGATGAACCAGCGGAGGGGGCTGAGCTGGGGCGCAATGAACCCGATGGCGATGAGGGCCATCAAGATCCCCGGGCCGTACGGTTCCAGGCGTTCCAGGCTGCGCGCGGCTTCCCGGGGGAGGAGGCCCACCGCCACTTTGAAGCCGTCGAGAGGGGCGATGGGGATCAGATTGAAGATGCCCAGCAGGATGTTGATGCTGATGATGAAGAACAGGAACAGCCAGAGAAAGTCCTCGCCCGAGCCCCGGCGGATGATGCTCTCGATGCTGAGAAAGCGCGTCTCGACCAGCCCGGTCTTAAGCGGCAACGCCGCGAGTGAGGCGAAAAAGAAGTTCGATGCCGGCCCGGCAAACGCGACCACCGCATTCCCCCGGCGCGGCCCACCGCGCAGGCGCCAGGGGTTGACCGGGGTAGGCTTGGCCCAGCCAAACCCGAAGAGAAGCACCAGCGCCGACCCGATCGGATCCAGGTGGGCGAGCGGGTTGAGGGTCAACCTGCCGTTGCGAGCCGCCGTGTCGTCACCAAGCTCGTTCGCGGCCCAGGCGTGACTGAACTCGTGGAAGGCCAGCCCGGTGAAGATCGCCACCACGGTGGCAGCGACATAAACAAGAAGGACCTCGGGGTTTTCCGCGAGGTCTTGGAAATACCAGATCATGTGCGGAAATGTTAGCACAGGTGCGCCATTTGAACCGGAAGGGCTGCCGTCGTGGGTCAAGAACGATTGACGGGACAGATCGCCGTTGTTACGTTCGGCACAGTCGCGGGGCCAGGCAGCCCCCCGGCTGCCGCCCTCGGGCGGATTTCCGCGGTACTGCGGGGGTACCGGGCTTCATCGATGCGGGGCCGAAGCGCTGGAGTCGAGCCGGCGCGAAACCAGGGTGGCGTGTCACCCGCAAGCGTGAGGTAGCCGCGTGCTCGTTCCCGGGGTTCGCCACGGTCTCCACATTCCACGCAGCATGGTCCCGGCATTTCTCGCGATGCTGGCGGTGGTCGCCGGCGTGGTCGCCTGGGCCGTGGTCAGCTCGCGGAACACCGGCACTGAGATCGCCTCGACCTCCACGGCCCCTGCAGCGTCCGTGCGCTCCATCGCCTACACGGTCCCGGCCGATGGCGCCGATCTGCTCATGGTCCGGAAGGCGCAGCCCGGAGCCACTCCAGAGACCGTTGCATCCATCCCCCACTTCCCGGGTCTCCACGCGCGCGGAGCAGCCTCGCCTTTGGGCGATCGCGTGGCCATCCTGTCGGTGACATCCGGCGTGTATGCCTCACTCTCCGTGGTAAACCTGCTCGCGCGCGAGACAGCCGTCCTCCCGGGCAGCTTTGACTACCTGAGCGCGCTCGCCTGGGCCCCCGACGCCACTCGCCTTGCGGCGGTGCAGACGTCAACCGATGAGGGCGCCCGCGTTGCACGCGTGCTCGAGGTCGACCTGGTCGCCGGGGAACCGCGTGTCGTCGCAGAGTTCCGCAATGCCTTCACGGTCGCGCCGGTTGGGTACAGCGTCGATGGGTCGCGGCTTTTCATGGTGGTGGTCGACGAAACGGGTTCGCATCTGTGGGAACGCCG
>JBBIVC010000208.1:4349-4635 GCA_037439905.1 Thermoflexus sp. | reverse complement strand
GCTTATCCACGCGCCGTGGAACCCGTAGGGGACGCGCTGCGGAAGTGGGACCCGGGCGACCGGCGCCGACTCCATATTTCGGGCATCGATCACGACGAACTCGCTGCCGCCGGTGTTGCCATCGTAGACATACGTCACCACCCAGCCATCGTCCTCAGCCGACCCGGCGGGGTCGGGCACGAAGACACCTTCTCCGCCGAAACGGTTCTTTCCGTGGTAGTGGACGACGTTGCGGCCGGTGTGCAGGTCGTACTTGATGATGGCGTCGGCCTCGGGCATGCCGGCG
>JBBIVC010000208.1:0-4325 GCA_037439905.1 Thermoflexus sp. | reverse complement strand
GTGTAGCCGAAGCGCGCCGCGTAGCCGACGAGGCTGTCGTTCACGCGGGGGAAGTCGCTGGTCTGGTCGTCAAGCGGCTCCTCGCGCGTGGCGCCGGTCTTGATGTTGAAGCGCCAGCGGTGGAGAGCCTGCCGGGCGTCTTCGCGGATGAGTCTGCGGTCCTCGGGCGTCGGGGCAATGGTCGAGTCGAGTGAGCCGAGATCGACGTGGGTCATCCGGCAGGCATCGAGCACGACTTCGTCCCCGTCTTCGAAGGCGTTGAGCGTGTGGAACACGTAGCATGGGGGCGCCTCGAACCAGCGGATGTCTCCTCCCTGGCCATGGCGCGGCAGGAGACCGAAGCGGGCAGGCAGGTCGCGGTTGAAGTAGAGGGGGCTTTCGCCCTGCATGGCACGCTGCATGTCGAAGACGAGCGGCAGGTCCATGAAGATGGAATAACGCTCGCTGATGGCGAAATCGTGCATCATCACGCCTCGCGGGAGGTCAATGGGCGTCGTGAGGACGATCTCACCCTCGGGCGAGACCACGGAATACTGCAGGTAGGGGACCCGGGCACCGCCCTTCGCGGGGTCGAAGCCCATCATGTTGTAGCCGAAGAAGAGCATCTCGCCGGTACGCTCATCCACTTTGGGGTGGGCGGTGAATGCGTGCAGGAGCCTTCCGCCGTAGTCATACGTCCCGCGTGTTTCGAGGCCGGGGAGCTGGATCCAATGGGGATCTCCCGCCTCCCAGAGGGTCATCAGCCGGCCGTCATGCCAGACAAGAGCGGTGTTGCCGGTATTGCCCCGGCCTGGCCCGTTCGGGTTATCGGACTCAGGCGCGCCGAGGCCACTGCCCCAGAGCGCCTTCCCGGCGGCCTTCTCGCGCCGGTACGCCTCGGTCTGCACATACCGGTTGCGGTAGCTGACCTTGCCGTCCTTGATGCGGACGCCGTGGAGCATGCCATCGCCACCGAACCAGTGATAGCCCTTGATGACGTCGAACTGGGGATTGGGGCCGGTGCGGACGAACATGCCCTCGAGCCCGGCCGGGATCTCGCCAATGACGCGCAAGTCCTCGGCCTCGACTTCCTCACGGACAGGGGCGAAGTTCCCTTCGAGGAACGGACTGGTGACCTTCTCTTCCGCCATAACCACTGGGGCACAAACTCCTGGCTGGGATAGGGCGGTAGTAGACCACATTCGTGCGCACGATGGCAGTGGGCCAGGCTGGATTCAGCGGCGGAGCAGGGCGATGTGGGCGCTCTCTTCGAGCGCGGTGACCCAGTGGAGCGCTTCCCAGAGGGTGGCGCCGCGCGCGTAGGCGCCATGGCCGCGCAGGAGCACCACAACGCTCTTCTGCAGGGCCGCCGCGATCTGTTCGACCTGCACCGAGCCCTGGTCGATGATGGGGACCTCTTTAAGATGGAGCTGCCCCTCGAAATCCGGGGGGACGAACGGGCCGGGATCGAAGCTCACGGCGACGCCGTGATGGGGATGGGCATGGACCACCGCGCCGGCCCCGGTGAGGGCGTAGATGGTGGAGTGCAACAGGGTGTCGCTCGACGGTGGCGGGCCCTCGTGGGTGCCATCGGGATGGACAAAGGCGATGTGGCGCTCGCGGAGCCGGCCCAGCATGGTCCCCGTGCCGGTAATCCACATGCCGTTGCCACTGCGGACGCTGAGGTTGCCGCCATGGCTGCTCACCATGCCGAGCAGGTAGAGGTCGCGGCCCACTTCGTGAAACGTTGCGAGGAGCTCCTGGGGGATGGTCGCCATGTCCCTGAGCTTACGAAACGGCCGCGGCCGGGTGCCAGAGGCGGCAGCCGGGTAGAATCGGCCTACTTTTCTCCTGGGGTTTGGACATGTCACTTTCGGGGCGCGTTGCCCTGGTCACTGGAGGCGGCCGCGGCATCGGCCGGGCGATCTCGCTGGCTCTGGCCGAAGATGGGGCGGCCATCGCCATCAACTACCGGCGGGATGAGGATGCGGCGAAGGAGACCGTCGCGGAGATCGTGAACGCTGGCGGCACGGCGAGGATGTACGGCGCCTCGGTCGACGACTGGGAGCAGGACCAGGCCATGGTGTCGCAGGTCCTGGCGGATTTCGGCCACATCGACATCCTCATCAACAACGCCGGCATCGCGAGCCGGGGGCTGAGCGTCGCCGACACGGACCCGGCAGAGATGGAGCGTGTGGTGCGAACACACGCGTTTGGCCCGCACTACCTTTCGAAACTGGTGCTGCCGAGCATGCGGACGCGCCCGCGGGGCGACATCATCATGATCTCCAGCGTTGCGGCCCGCGGCCTGGGGCCAAACGGCGCCCCGTACAACATGGGCAAGGCCGCGATGGAAGCGCTGGCCATGACCCTGTTCAAGGAGGAGCGGCGGCATAACACCCGGGTCAACGTTGTGCGTCCGGGGCTGACAGAGACCGAAATGGGGACGCGCCTCGCGCGGGCGACCCAGGGGATCCAGAGCATGCGGGATATCGACCAGCGCTCGCCGTTTGGGCGCGTCGCCCAGCCGGAGGATGTCGCCAACGTCGTGCGATTCCTGGTGAGCGAGCGGGCGTTCTACCTCACCGGGCAAACCATCGAGGTCGATGGCGGCGGCATGGCGGCCCTCCCGAACCTGTGACGGTCCCAGGCCCGGGCACAGGCCGGCGCCTGGCGGGCATCACGGCCTACTTCTCGTACTTCGTGAGCACGAGGCAGCTATTCTGCCCGCCGAAGCCGAAGGAGTTCTTCAGGGCCACGCGAACGTCGGCCTTGCGGGCGACGTTGGGGACATAGTCGAGGTCGCAGGTCGGGTCGGGCGTGTGGAGGTTGATGGTCGGGTGGATGGTCCCGGTTTCGATGGTCTTGACGGTGGCGACCGTCTCCATGCCGCCGCTGGCGCCCAGCCCGTGGCCGATGAGCGACTTGGTGGCGCTGACCGCGACGCGGTAGGCATGGTCGCCAAGGACCTTCTTGATCGCGTTGGTCTCGGCCGTATCGCCGAGGGGCGTGCTGGTGGCGTGGGCATTCACGTAGTCGACGAGGTGGGGGGCCATCCCGGCGTCGCGCAGGGCCTCGGACATCGCGCGGGCGGCTCCCTCGCCGTCGTCGGGCGGGGCGGCGACGTGGTAGGCGTCGTTGGTGCAGCCGAAGCCGGCGACCTCGGCATAGATGCGGGCGCCGCGGGCGAGGGCATGGGCTTCGCTTTCGAGCACCAGGGCGCCCGCGCCCTCGCAGGGGACGAACCCATCGCGGGTCGCATCGAAGGGCCGGCTTGCGGTGGCGGGGTCATCATTGAGGCTGGTGAGCGCGCGCATGACAGAGAACGCGGCGAGACCGAGCTCGCAGATGCCCGCCTCGCAGCCACCGGTGAGCACGACATCGGCGCGGCCGGCGCGAATGAGCATCGAGGCTTCGCCGATGGCCTGGGTACCGGCAGCGCAGGCCGTCACGATCGTCCCGTTGTAGCCCCGGAGGTTGTACTGGAGGGCGACCTGAGCGCCGGCCATGTTGCCCAGGCTCCGTGCGAGGTAGAGGGGGTCGATCTTCATGCCGCCGCGTTCGAACAGGGTCTTCGCGGCATCCTGGATGTCCGGGTAGCCGCCGCCGCCATTGCCGATGAGCACGCCGACGCGGTCGCGGTCTTCGGAATCGAGATCGAGCGCGGCGTCTTCGAAGGCCTGGCCGGCCGCGGCCACCATGAACTGGGAGAAGCGCGCCATGCGGCGGGACGCTTTACGTTCGATGAACTTCGTGGGATCCCAGTCGCGCACCTCGCCGGCGACCTTGCAGGGGAAGCCTTCGGGGTTGGCCCCGGTCATGAACTGGATGCCGGAGCGGCCGTTCACCAGGTTGTCCCAGAATTCGGCGACCGATTGCCCGGCGGGCGTGATCGCTCCAAGGCCGGTGACGACGACACGGGTGCGCGCGCGAAGGGTCTCGTTCATGGCCGTAGGGTACAGGGAGGGGTGGCTGTGGGGCGAACACCCCGCGCCGTGTGTGGCGGCCCGCGGGTGCCTCAGGGCACGGTTTCCGAGATTGACAGCGCTGCTACTGTAGGAAACAGGCCACATGGGGCCCCTGTCCCGCGTGCTTCGGTCCCGGAGGAGACACCGTGCCCCGTGTCATCCTGGTCCTGGCGATTGCCGCCGCACTAGCCGCGCTGGCCGCCATCAGTTCCAGCGACACGCCGCCTGCCATCGCCCAGACCGCGCCTACACCCACGAATACCCCGGGGTCGATCCAGGTCCCTCCGACAAACACGCCCACGCCGCGGGCGACGAACACGCCCACGCCCAGGCCGACCAGCACGCCGACAAACACGCCCCGGCCAACCGCGACCTCCA
>JBBIVC010000207.1:4391-4639 GCA_037439905.1 Thermoflexus sp. | reverse complement strand
GGCGAGGAGCGCGATACCGCCAGCGAAGACGGCGATGGAGGCCACAAGCAGGGCGATGGCCCGGGGCATGGTCATCGGCTCATCCTACGCCCGCGGAGGTCTACGGGGATTGCGGTACTGGTTCGTGGCGGTGGGCGTCTCGGCTGGACGCCCGAGACGGTAGTGCGGGGCGAGGATGACCAGGATGGTCCCTGCGTGGGGATCGGCGATGCGCGCGACGATGCGGGGGTGCGCCGCCTGGAGCGCCT
>JBBIVC010000207.1:0-4358 GCA_037439905.1 Thermoflexus sp. | reverse complement strand
CGGTGGGGAGGCCGGCGACGTGGCGGTAGTTCACGAGCTGGTAGAGCTTTTCCTGGGCCCACTGGGTCGTCGCCTGGGCGCCAAGGTCATCGAGGATGAGGAGGGGGGCGTTCCGAATGCGGTCGAACAGCTCGTCGTACGGTGCTTCCCTTCCCGGCGCGAAGGATGCGCGGAGATGGTCGAGGAGGTCGGGGACAACGGCGAAGAAGACGCCCACGCCGTGAGAGAGCGCGCGGTTTGCGATGGCGCAGGCGAGGTGCGTCTTACCGCAGCCGTTGGGGCCCTGGAGGGTGAGCCAACCGCGAGGATCGTCGGCGAACGCCATCGAGGCGCGGAGGGCAGCCTGGAGCGATTCGCGCTCCTCGATGCGGAGGCCGGGCGCGCGCACGTCGAAGTTGCGGAACTGGTGCTCGGCGAGCCGCTCGCGGGTCATGCCGCCGACCTGGGCGTAGCCGGCGCGGCCGGCGCCATCGAGCACGAGCACGCGGGAGAGCTCTTCGTCGCAGAGGCGCGTGGCGAGGCGCTCATCGAGCTGCTGGGGGCGCGTGGTGGTGGTGAACACCGTTGGGAGGCCCGTGTTGTAGCGGTGGTTGACCACCTGGAGCAGTTTCTCCCGGGCCCAGGGCGTCCCAGCACCGGTGTCGATGTCGTCGAGCACAAGAAGGGGCGCGTTGCGGACCTGTTCGAAGAGCTGGTCGAAGCCGAGGTCGTCGCCCGTGGCCTCGTAGCTGCCGCGAAGGGCATCGAGCAGGTCGGGCACCACCATGAAGAGGACGGGCTGGCCGAGGGCGATGCGCTCGTTGGCGAGGGCGGCGGCGAGGTGGGTCTTACCGCTGCCGGAACTGCCGGTCAGGACGAGCCAGCCGCGCGGGTCGGCCGCGTATTCGCGGGCGGCCGTGAAGGCGCGCTCGAACCAGTCGCTCTCGCCATGGCGGCCGCCGGGCACGAGCGTCTCGAAGGTGAAGCGGCGGAGGGCGCCGATGTTGCTGATGCGCTCGAGGCGGTTGCGGCGGACGGTCTCCTCCTCGGCGAGGACGCAATCGCAGGGCTCGGCCTTGCCGAAGCGGGGGTGGTCGACCGGGTAGGGACGGCGGACGAAGCCGGCCCCGCCGCAGATGGGGCAGGTGGCCGACTCAGCTTCGTCAGCGGTAGCGGACGACGTGGCCGAGACTTCCGCCGAGGTAGCGGCGCTTCTGGTCTTCGAAAGAATCTCGTCCAGCCGTTTCATTGGGGCGTCCCTCCTCGGCCCAGGTGCGCAGGATGCGTTCGATGTAGCGCCAGTTGCGGATGTTGAGCTCGGCTGCCTCGCGGAAGGCATCCTCGATCCACTCCGGGGCATAGGTCTGCTCGGCTTCGACCAGCCGGTCGCCAATCATGGGGGTAATGGTGCCGATGTGCTCTTCGTAGAGGCGGAAGATGCCCGGGCGCTCCTCGCGAACGGCGAGCGGGCGGGCGGTGGTCTCGGGGCGAATGCGCAGCTCGCCGGCCCGCGCGCGGGCGACAGCGCGGCGCGACGACGGGTTGTTCACGAAGTAGACCGCTTCGGGCGCCGGTCCGCCGCTGAGCTCGAGGCCAAGGAGGGCACGAAGTTCGACGCAGTGCAGGAGGCCCGCATCGAGCCCTTCGCGGCCATCTCCGAGCGCCTCGAAGCTGGCGCGCGCCGCGGGGTGTGCCCAGATCTCAGCAGCGGAAACGCAGCGAGGGGCGTCGCCATGCTGCTCCTGGACGAGGCGGGCAACCCAGAGGAATGCCAGGAGGGCGCCCGGGGACTGGAGCCTCGGCAGGACATCGGAGAAGAAGAGGTTGGGGATGGCTGTTGCCTTGCCGATGCCCGGGAAGCCGGTGAAGGAGTCAGTCGCGGATGTCATCGGTACGGAGCACCCAGTCTTCGAACTTGGCGAGGCGTTCGCGGAAGCGGAGTTCGACCGTCCCGGTCGGGCCGTTCCGGTGCTTGGCGACGTGGACCTGGGCGACACCTTTGGGGTAGGCGCTTTCGGGGAGGTCGGGGTGTTGCTGGGCCCACTGTTCGGGGGTGGTGTAGAGCTCCTCGCGGCTGAGGAACATCACGATATCGGCATCCTGCTCGATGGAGCCGGAATCGCGCAGGTCAGAGAGCATGGGCGTGCGAGGGTGGCGGTTTTCGATGGCGCGGGAGAGCTGGGCGAGCGCGATGATGGGGACATCGAGCTCGCGGGCGAGCCCCTTGAGCGTGCGCGAGATGTAGCTGATCTCCTGGACGCGGTTTTCGCGGCCACCGGTGGTTTCGCCCTGCATGAGCTGGAGGTAGTCGATGATGATGAGGTCGAGGCGCCTGGACTCGCCGGCGAGGCGGCGCGCCTTGGCCCGGAGCTCGGCGGCGGTGAGCATGGGCGAGTCATCGAACCAGATGTTGGCCTCGGAGAGGCGGGCGGCGGCGGCGACAACGCGACGCTCCTCGATCTCCGTGTTCTGGCCGAGCCTGAGGCGGCTGCTATCGACACCCGATTCCGCCGAGAGCAGGCGGATCGCCAGCTGCTCGGAGGACATTTCGAGCGAGAACACCGCGACGTTGGCTTTTTGCATGATGGCGGCGTTGCGGGCGATGCCCAGGGCGAAGCTCGACTTGCCGACGCTGGGGCGGGCGCCCACGATGACGAGGTCGGAGCGCTTGAGCCCGGTGAGGAGCGTATCGAGGTCGGTAAAGCCGGTGCGGATGGCGGAGAGCTCGATGCGCTCGACCTCGGCGGGATCCTGGTCGAGGTAGGCATCGAGCAGCTGGCGGATGTGGACGAAATCGCGGAAGTTTTCGCCGCCGCGAAGGCGCTGGATGAGGTCTTCGGCGCGGGAGAAGACAGTCTCGATCTCCGCGGGTGCCTCGTAGGCCATCTGCATGATGGCGGTGGAGGCGTGGATGAGGCCGCGATAGGTTGCATCGCGCTTGACGATGCGGGCGTAGAACTCCACACCCAGGGACGTGGGGAGGCGGCGGATGACATCGGAGAGGTAGGTCTGGCCGCCGCATTCCTCGAGCTGGTCGCGGGTGGCGAGTTCGTGGGCGACGGTGATCTGGTTGATCACCTCATCGCGATTCCAGAGCGAGACGCACGCGTCGTAGATCCAGCCGTTCTTCTCGCGGAAGAAGTCGTGCGGCTTGAGGATGCCGACGACGGCGAGCATGGCCTGGGGATCGACCATGAGCGACGCGATGACGGCCTCTTCGGCCTCGATATCGTGCGGGGGTAGACGTTCGAGCTGGGCGAGGGTCATTCGAGAAGGAGGAGACCGGGAAGGCGGGAAGGCGCCAGTGCGCGGCAGCGAGGTAGACCGGTCCCTGTCGTCCTCCTTTCGGTGTTATTCGGCTGGTTCGCTGGATTCGGCGTCGCCAGCAGGCGGTGCGCCCGCGGCCTTCGCCTCGGCTTCGGCGCGGTACTTCGCCTCGGCGGCAGCCTTCGCTTCGGCGGCAGCCTGGGCGGCGCGTTCGGCCATGAGCTTTTCGACGACAGGCTTCGAGGCCTCATCGGGCACCACATCCACCGTCACCTCGGCGGTGACGTTGCGGGTGAACTTGATGGTGACCGGGCGAGGGCCGATATCGCGGATGGGTTCGGGGAGGAGGACGGTGTGGGGATCGATTTCGACGCCGGCCTTTGCGGTGAGGGCCTCGGCAATGTCGCGGTTGGTGATGGAACCGAAGAGGCGGCCGGTTTCGCCGACGCGGGCTTCGAGGGTGACGGTGTAGCCTTCGAGCTTGCTGGAAATGCCGCGGGCCTCGCCATCGAGCTTCTCCTGGCGGCGGGCTTCCTTCTGGGCGAGGGAGTTGGCGCGCTGGAGGTTGTCCCTGGTGGTGGCGCCGGCGATGCCGCGGGGCAGGAGGAAGTTCCGGGCGAAGCCGTTCTTCACTTCCTTGACTTCACCGACCTGCGCGGTGCCTTCAACGTCTTCAAAAAAGACGACTTTCATAGTGACTCCAGAGTTCGGGATGGCCGGGCCGGGACTCGGCGGGGTGAGGGGCCCGCCCGGTGCAATCCCGGGGGCACCGTAGACCAATCAGGATAGCCGAACCATGGGTTATCGTCTTGTCGCGCGTTCCTTGATGGAGGATTCACGGAGGTCACGGGTTATGGATAGCGCGTGATCGCGACAGATCCTGTCGCGATCGGTAAATGCAGCAGATGGGGCGGTGGGCCGTCTTGAGGCCGAGGCCCCGGACTTCGCGGCCACGGGCCGCGGGCACTACGCTGTAGGCGTGACCTACGAACGCCCGGTGCTGGTGATTTTCCACGGGGGGACCGGGGCGGGCGCCGCGGAGCGGATGATGGCGGCGGCGCGGGTGGCGGCGGCGCGGAACACGGCGCGGGCGGCGCTGGTCGCGGGTTTCG
>JBBIVC010000206.1:0-4648 GCA_037439905.1 Thermoflexus sp. | reverse complement strand
GACGAGCTCGAGCGCGAGTGGTTCGAAGGCGTCAGCCGCATCGGCCTTACCGCGGGCGCCTCGACGCCGGATTACTCCATCGACCAGGTCGAAGCGCGATTGCGCGAGCTGACCGGCGCCTGACCATGCCCGCCGCTCCCAGTGCCAACCGCAAACTGGAGGCCGGGAATCGGAAGGCAGCGGCGCCCGGGGTCGTCTCTGGCGTCCGGCCCGGGTCGCTGGCCGAGGAGGCTGGCATCGAGCCCGGCGACAGCATCCTTTCGGTCAACGGGCACCTCCTCCGCGATGTCGTCGACCTCCAGTTCTACGCCGCCGAGGAGGAAGTCGAGGTCCACATCCGCAAGGCCAATGGGCTGGATGACCTCATCGTCTTCGAGAAGGAGATCGACGAGGATCTTGGCCTCGAATTCGAGCGTGCCACCTGGGACGACGTCATCCTCTGCAACAACAACTGCTTTTTCTGCTTCCTCAAGGGCCTTCCGAAAGGCATGCGGAAAACGCTCTACACGAAGGACGACGACTACCGCCTCTCGTTCCTCCACGGCAACTTCGTCACCCTCACGAACCTGACCGAGGAGGACTGGTCCCGGCTGGAGGAGCAGCGCCTCAGCCCGCTGAACGTCTCGGTCCACGCCACGGAGCTCGACCTTCGGCGCCGCATGCTCTCGAACGACACGGCGCCCGACGTGCTCGACCAGCTCCGCCGGCTCGGCACGCTGGGCATCCAGGCGCACACCCAGATCGTGCTTTGCCCGGGTGTGAACGATGGCGAGCACCTCGCCCGCTCCATCCGCGACCTCGGCGAGCTGTACCCCACCGTCCAGACGATCTCGGTGGTCCCGGTCGGCGCCAGTCCGAAGCTGGAGGAGTGGTCGCTCAAGCGGGATGGCATCGCGCTCGTCCGCCCAACGCCGGGGTACGCCCGCGAAATCGTCGGCATCCTCGCACCGTTCCAGAAGGAGTTCCGCAAGCGATTCGGCGCCACCATTGTGCAGTGCAGCGACGAGTTTTATGTCACTGCCGGTGCACCGATCCCGGGCGCCGCCGCCTACGACGGCTTCCCCCAGTACGAGAACGGGATCGGCATGGTCCGCACGATGCTCCAGGACTGGACCTTTACGAAGCGCCGGCTGCGCGCCCGTGCGAAGCCGGGGCCCCTCAGCGGCCGGAGCGCCCTTATCGGCACGGCGAACCTCATCGCTCCAGTCCTGGCTCCGATCGCCCGGGAGTTCTCGGAGCTCACCGGCGCGGATGTCCGCGTTCAGGGTGTCACCAACACCGTCTTCGGCGAGCGCGTGAACGTTTCCGGGCTTGTCTGCGGCAAGGATTATGTTGAGCAGCTCGCCGGCCTGCCGGGCGACATCGTGATCCTGCCCCGGCCGAGCCTGGACTACTTTGGAGAAAAGTTCCTCGACTCGATGACGATCGATGAGGCCGAGGCCGCCATCGGGAGGTCAATCGCCTTCGCCGCGCTCTGGTCTGATGTCCTGGAGATCTTCGAAAACGGCCCCCGCCGGCCGGGCCGCAACGAAGCCCCGAACGGGGTCTTCTGGTCCGAGAAGATGGGCAATTAACTCACCGATACGTGACAAATGTCGCAGCCCCCGCGCGATCCCGGCTGCCACCGTCGATCGCGAGATGACTCACCAATCTCCCGACCTGGAAGTACCGCTCATCGTCCGTACCCCGCGCATGCAGGCCCCTGCCCTTCCGCGTCACCCGTGGCTGTTCGCCATCTGGATGGCGGTGGGTTCCCTTGTGGCCGTGGTTGCGGGGCTCGTCCTTGGCATCCTGGCCGCCACCGAGGCAAGCATCGGCGCATCCCGCTGGACCCAGAGCGTCCAGGGGCACGGCCGTCTCCAGCTGTTCGGATTCGTCGCCACCTTCGTGGTCGCGCTTGGCTTTGAGTTCCTGGTGCGCCTCAACGGCAGGCCCCCTTTTGCTGCGCGCTTCCGGCTTGGCGTGCCGGCTTCGCTGGCCGCAGGAGCCGTCCTCCTTTCGGCCGCGCAGGTCTGGCACGAGAGCGTTGGAGTGCTCGCGTACCCGGGGGCGGCCATGCTCCTGGGCGGGGCTACAGCATTCGCGATCCTCACCTGGCGCATCCCCCTGGCCCGTCCGATCCGCATCGACCCCCAGCCGTACTTCATGCGCGCCGCGGCGGCGTGGCTCGCGGTCTCTGCCGCCCTTGCCCTCTGGGGCGCAGCCGAAACCGAATCGGGCGTCGTCCCGCTCGATATCTCGGCCGCCACGATTGAGGTCTTCCTCCGTGGGTTCGTCACCCTGGCCATCATGGGCGTCGGCCTGCGCGCCTTCGCCGGCCACCTTGGCCTGCAGCCACCTGCCGCGTCGCGCCAGCTCATGATTTACGCGGCGCTCAATGCGAGCATCGTCGCCTGGCTCCTGGGCACCGGGCCCGGCGAGCTCGCGGAGCGCACGTGGCTCCTTCGCATCGGCGATGCGGGCTTCGCCTTCGCGCTGGTGGCGTATGCGACCTGGTTCGGGATCCTGGCCAGCCTGCGCCGCTCCCGGGGAGGGCCCCGCTATGCGCTCCTCATCCCGCTCGCGTGGGCGGGGGCGATGGCTTACGCCGCCCTTCTTCTCGCCACGGCAGTCGCCCCCGGGGGCCACGACCTGGGCATCTACGAAGAGGGCGCCATCCGTCACACCTTCCTCCTGGGGTTCGCAATCCCGCTGATGGTCGCCATGGCGCACATCGTGCTGGCGCGCTTCGCGCTGGGTTATGTGCCGTGGGAGAACGCCCTCACGGCCGCGTTCTACCTGCTCCTCGGCGCGTGGCCGCTGCGCACCCTCCCGTTCCTGTTCGAAGACGCCCCTTCCACGCCATCGCGCTGGCTCCTGGGCACCGCCGGTGTGCTTGCGATGGCGGCCCTCTTCCTGGTCGCCCTCGTCTGCGCTCGCACGGCCCTGCTGGCGACTCGCCGGGCGCGTCACCTGGCCCATCACCACTGAGCCAGGCTGATGATCGACAATCGGCGATCGGCAATCGACAATCGTCTTGTGCCCCGCATTCGAGTGGAACCGATCGGCATCGAGATCGAAGCGCCTGCCAACGAAACCGTGATGGATGCCGTGGTGGCCCGCGGCTACTTCTGGCCGGTGGGCTGCGCACGCAACGGCGAGTGCACGAACTGCGCAATGGAGGTGCTCTCCGGCATCGGCCGCATTTCGGCCATGGGCCGGTACGAGCGCCAGAACCTCATCCGCCAGCGCGGGCCGCGGTCAATCGAAGACCCGCGTCTCCGGCTGGCGTGCCAGGCGCGAGTGCTTGGCGATATCGTCGTGTATAAATCGGGCGTACGCCCCGATACGCTCTAGGAGGACGTCCGTGCCCTACGTCATCACCGAACCATGCATCGGCGTGAAGGACGCCTCCTGCGTCGATGTTTGCCCTGTCGATTGCATCCACTCGACGGACGACGACCCGCAGTACTACATCAACCCCGACCAGTGCATCGACTGCGCCGCCTGCGAACTCGCCTGCCCGGTGACCGCCATTTACCATGAAGATGCGCTCCAGGGGGATGCGCGAAAGTTCATCGAGATCAACGCTAACTACTACAGACAGTAACAACGGAGCGGATCCGGGGAGCATTGGTTTGGAACTCGCGCAACTCGAAGCCTTCATCCAGGTGGCTCATCACCGGTCGTTTAGCCGGGCCGCCGAGGCCCTGTTCCTGACACAACCCTCGGTCACCGCCCGCATTCAGTCGCTCGAACGCGAAATCGGCGAACGCCTCTTCGAACGGACCGGGCGGAGCGTGACCCTGACCGATGCGGGGCACGCCTTCATGCCGCACGCCCAGCGCGCCCTCACCGCCGTGCAGGAGGGCACCGACGCGATCGAAGCCGTCCGCCACGGCGACGTCGGCAGCATCCGGATCGGCGCTTCGTCATCCATCGCGACGTATGTGCTCCCGGCGATCCTCAAGAAGTTCCGTGAACAACGCCCGCGCGTCCACGTGTACCTCAGCACCGGCCAGACCGAGGACATCATCGAGGGCATGCTTACGGGCGAGACGCACCTCGCGGTGACCCGCTTCACCCAGCACCCGGAAGTTGAATCCCTCCACCTGTTCAACGACGACCTCACCCTAGTGGTCGCCCCTTCGCACCCGTTCGCGAAGAAGCGCGGGGTAACCATCGCCGAGGCTGGCCGCGAGCCGTTCCTCTTTTTTGAACGCGGATCGAGCTACCACAGCCTCACCTACAGCATGTTCCTGCGGGCCGGCGTGGTGCCCGAGTCCGTGATGGAGCTCGACTCGATGGAAACCACCAAGCACATGGTGGAAGCGGGCCTTGGCGTCGCCATCCTCCCGGTGGTATCGGTGATGCGCGAGCGGGAGGCCGGCACGCTCGTCGCCGTGGACCTGCGGGACATGGAACAGCCGGCCCAGCGCGAGATCGGCGTCCACGTGCCCCGCAACCGGGTGCTTTCGCGCCCCACCCGCGATTTCCTCCGCATCCTCACGGCCGAGTACGGCGTTTCGAACCCCTTCGAAGGCACATCACCGTCGGCCTAGGAGCGGAGCCGCGGGAATGCCCGCAGGCTGTTCTCCCACAGCCGACGTCTCGCCTCGTCCAGGTGCCAGCCGAGGAGGCTTCCCACCAACTCGCCGATCGCCGGCAC
>JBBIVC010000205.1:0-4663 GCA_037439905.1 Thermoflexus sp. | reverse complement strand
TTGCGGGTTTCGGCGGAGGCGGGCGACACGTACGGGCGGCTGCTGGCGGCGTGCATCGCCCTGCTCATCGCGATCCAGGCGGCCGTCATCATCGCGGGCAACCTGAGGATGATCCCCACGACCGGGATCACGCTGCCGTATGTGAGCTACGGCGGGTCGAGCCTGGTGGTGAACTTCGGGCTGGCCGGGCTGCTCGCAGGCATTTCGCACGTCTCGCGGCGGGGGCTCACGGCCCGGCGAGCCTGAGCACCACCGCCCCGAGCGTGATGCGTTCGCCGCCCCGGAGAAGCACGCCAGCCGGCCCCACCGGGCGCCCGTTCGCGCTTGTGCCGTTGGTACTGCCGAGGTCGGTGAGCTGCCAACCGCCCTGGACGCGCTCGATGCGCGCGTGCCTGCCGGAGACCGAGGGGTCTCCGAGGACGACGCCGGCATCGGGGTCGCGGCCGATGGTCATGCTGCCGGCCACCGTGATCTCCGTCCCGGGGGCCAGGCCGGTATCGCCGGGCGCGACCACGATGAGCCGCCAGGAGGGCCGCCGCGCGGGAGAAGCTGCGCTGGTGGGCCTGGCGGGGGCGAGACTGCTCCGGAGGGTGAGAGCGATGGCGAGCACGAAGACGAACACCAGGGCGATTAACGCAAGGCGCAGGACGAGCAGCTCCGTGCTCCCGGTCATTCGTCCGACTCCAGCCAGAAGCGAGCGTCTCCGAGGATGAACACGGCTCCCGGAGGAAGCTCACGCTCGCTGGCGACCCGCTCGCCATCAATGATGACACCGTTGCGGCTGCCGAGATCGCTTATGGTCAATCTGCCACCAGGCGTTGCTCCGATTTCGGCGTGGCGGCGGGAGATGCTGAGATCGGGGACGACGAGGTCGCACCCGGCGCCACGTCCGATGACGAACGGGGTGTGGGTGAGCGGGACTCGCGTGCCGTCTTCGAGCACAAGGCGCTTGCCCCTGTGGCGGGTGATGACCCGGGTCGCGCCAGCCGTGACCGATTCGGGCCGGTGCGACGGCTCACGGTAAGAGGCCGAGACGCGGAGGGACCCGGGCGCCAGGGTGGCGGCAGCGGCAAATTCGAACTCCCAGGGGCCGAGAGTGCGCAGTTCGCGGGCAGCCACAAGCTCGTCGAGCATGCGCGCCGCGCCGCGAGTGAGCTGTTCGCGCAGGCGGGCGAAGCGTTCGCTTTCGCCGATAGGGAATTCGACCCGGTAGGCGTTGGCGACGTCTGCCTCACGGATGGAGCCCTCGGCGGCTGCCTGGATGCGCTGCAGCACCTCGATGGGGTGGATGCTGGCCCCTGAAGCGATGCGTGCCGCCTGTTCGAGGAAGCGCTCGAGGCGCGGCTGGTCGCTCACCGGTCCAGCGCCGCGCGAATGACTGCCCCGGCGATGGGCGATGCGACCACACCGCCCTGGCCACCACTTTCGACAACCACGGCGACGGCGATCTTCGGGTCGCTGGCTGGTGCGAAGGCGATGAACCACGCGTGCGAGGTGCCATCGCCGGCTTCGGCGGTGCCGGTCTTGCCGGCAACCTCCACGCCCGGGATGGAGACGCCGTTGGCCTGGCCGTTTTCGACCACCGAGACCATGAGGTCGCGCATGGTGCGCGCGAGGGTGGCATCGACGACGCGCGTGACGGTGGGGTGTTCGAGCTCCCGCAGGAGCTGGTGGTCCCTATCGAAGGCGCCGAGCGTGAGCCTGGGGCGAGCCAGTTCGCCACCGTTGGCGATGGCCGCCGCCACGAGCGCCATCTGGAATGGCGTGGCGAGGAGCTCTCCCTGGCCGAAGGCGGTGCTCGCCAGCAGGACGCGCGAGAGTTCCGCGCCCGGCGCATGGACCTGGCTGGCGGCCGTCTCGAGGGTGAAATCCAGGGGGCGTTCGAAGCCGAACGAGCGGGCGGTCCGCAAGAGGCGCTCCCAGCCGGTCTTCACGCCGACATCCGCGAAGATGGCATTCACGGAGAAGGTGTAGGCGTCGCGGAACGGGTAGGTCCCCACGCCCTGTGGGACGTTCCGGCAGGAGATGGGGAAGCCATCGATGACGATCTCGCCGGGGCATTCCACCATCGTCTCTGGCGTGATGACGCCACTGCCGAGGGCCGCGATGGCGGTGACCGTCTTGAAGGTTGACCCGGGTGGGTAGAGGCCCTGGGTTGCCCGGTTCAACAGCGGCGCATCGGGGTCACTGAAGAGCGCATCACCCACTGACGCGAGCCCACCCGGGTCGTACGTTGGGACGCTGACCATGGCCAGGACGTCACCGTTCCGCGGGTCGAGCGCGATGACGGCACCCTTCCTGGCGCCAAGGGCACGGGCGGCCGCCGCCTGGACCCCGGGGTCGATGGTCAGGCGGATGTCGTTTCCGTGAATGGCGGTCCGTTGGAATTCGGCGGAAAGCGCGGCGGCCCAGCCAGCGGGACGCTTCCCGGTCAGCTCCTGGTTGAAGACGAGCTCAACGCCCTGCGAACCGTAGCGGGGGTCGAGATAGCCGATGGCATGGGCGACGGAGGCATCGTGGTAGTAGCGGGTACCGTCGGCCAATGACTCGGCGAGGACGTTGCCTTCGCGGTCGAGGATCTTGCCGCGACCCGGGTCATGGAAGGCGGAGAGGACGCGGGGATTGCGGTCGTCGTTGGCCAGGCCGGTACGAAACGCCTGCCAGTAGGCGAGCATGGCGAAGAAGCCAAGGAACACGAGCAGGCCAAGGCTGCCGGCGGAGGCAAGGCGGCGTTCGAACGCCCCTGGACTGAGCACAGGGCCATTCTACGAAGTGCAGCGAAAAGGGGCGCCCGGTTGGGCGCCCCATGGTGCGGTTGGCCGCGGGCAGGCTAGCCCCGGGGAAGGCCGAGGCCGCGTGTGGCGATAACGTTGCGCTGGATCTCGTTGGAGCCGCTGTAGATGGTGGACGGCACGGCCTGGATGTAGGACTCGGGCAGGTCGCCACCGAAGGGAGCGCGGGGCTCCTCGGGGATGAACTGACCGGAGAGGCCGAGCATGTTGACGCCGAAGTTGTAGATCCGCTGGCCGAGCTCGGACTGGTAGATCTTCACGACTGAGGCCTCGTAATTGGGCACCATCCCGCTGGCCTGGATGTAACCGATGCGGTACCCGAGGAACCGGCCGACGTTGTTGGCAACCACCAGGTCGGCGAGGCGGGTGCGGTAGCGTTCGCGGCGGGCCTTGTCGCCTTCCCGGAGGTTGGCGGTGAGCTTTTCGAGGGTGCGCTTTTGCGCGGCGGTGGTGCCGATGCCGGAGCGTTCGAAGTCGAGGAGCGTCATGCCGACGTACCAGCCGCGGTTTTCCTCGCCCACCAGGTTGCGGGCGGGAACGCGCACATCCTCGAAGAACACCTCGTTGAAGTGGTGGCGGTTCGCCATGTTGATGAGTGGCCGGATGGTGAGGCCGGGGGTGTTCTTGATGTCGTCGATGAGCAGGAAGCTGATGCCGCGGTGCTTGGGCGCCTCGGGGTCGGTGCGGACGAGGCAGAACATCTGGTTGGCGCGGTGGCCGCCCGAGGTCCAGATCTTCTGGCCGTTGATGACGTATTCATCGCCATCGCGGACAGCGCGGGTCTGGAGGCTGGCGAGGTCGGAGCCGGCGCCGGGCTCGCTATAGCCCTGGCACCAGATGTCTTCGCCGCTGGTGATGCGGGGGAGGTAGCGCTTCTTCTGCTCCTCGTTGCCGTGGATGATGAGGGTGGGGCCGATCATGCCGACGCCGAACCCGCGGGTGCCGGTATCGGGTGCGCCCCAGTAGCCGAACTCCTCGTTGAAGACCATCTGCTCGTAGATGCTCGCGCCGAGCCCGCCGTATTCCCTGGGCCAGGCGGGGGCGATCCAGCCGCGCTCGGCGAGCTTGCGATTGAACTCTTTCGCAAACTCGAACTCCTCATCGGTGCGGCTGCCGAGCTGGCCGCTTTCGGGCCGGCTATTGGCCTGCAGGAATGCGCGCACTTCCTGCCTGAGCTGTTCTTCCTTCTCTCCGAAACGCAGTTCCACGAAATCCTCCGGGCGGTCGCCACTTGAGCGGTTGGCCGCCAACTTTGCCCGTTGATTCTGCCAGACCGGGGGAGCGGTGAAAAACGGCGGGTCAGGATTGGCCGGGATCGGTGGAGCCGGCCTCGGCGGCGGCAGCCTCCTGGGCCTCGATCCACGCCTGGCGGGTCGCGGCGGCCGTCACGTCGAAGTCGAAGCCCCGGCGGCGCAGGAACCCGCCGACCCTGGCGACGAATGCCTCGTAGGTGGTCCGGGGCGCCTTGCGCGCGCGGGCGCGGGCGAGCTCGATCGCCAGTTCGTGGTCGTCGATATCGCGAATCGCCTGGTCGGCCGACTCCGGGTCGACCCCGCGGCCAAGGAGCTCGTACTTCAGCATGCGGCGGCCACGAGGGGCGAGCCGTTTGCGGTCCTCGACCCAGGCGCGGGCGAACTTCTCATCGTCGAGGAGACCGGCGTCGCGCAGACGTGCAACTTCGTCGTCGATGGCGTCGGGGTCGAATCCGCGCATGGCGAGCCGCGTGCGCATTTCGGTCTCGCTGCGGGGCCGGGCAGAGAGGAGGCGAAGCGCTGCTTCGTGGGCGTTGACCCGGATCTCGGCGTTTTCGAGCTGTTGCAGCAGCTCGGGGGACACCTCGACACCCTCAGCGATGCCTGCGCGCGTGCACG
>JBBIVC010000204.1:0-4676 GCA_037439905.1 Thermoflexus sp. | reverse complement strand
AAGTTCGAAGGGCGAAGTGCGCGGGATTGGGGATTGGAGATTGGCGATTGACGATTGTCGATTGACGCTGTGCCGAAGTCCGAAGTCCGAAGTGCGAAGGGCGCCGGGCGCGGGATTGGCGATTGTCGATTGACGCTGCGGCGCTCCTGCCTTCTCCTCCCTTCTCCCTCCTCCCTCCTCCCTTCTCCCTCCCTATGCTCCAGGGGCGGGTGGAGGGATAATAGCGTTCGGAGTCGAGGGAAGCTGGTTCGCGTTCGGAAGAGAATCCCGGCTTCTATCGTTCGAGGGGATGAGCAGGATGACACAGACGGCGAGCGCTCCCGGTAGGCTGGAGCGGCGGAAGGCGCGGACGCGGGCGGCTATCGTGGCGGCGGCGACGCGCCTGTTCCACGAGCACGGGTACGAAGAGACGTCGATCCAGCAGATCGCCGAGCTGGCGGATACGGGCGTGGGGACGCTGTACGGGTACTTCGCTTCGAAGGAAGAGATCCTGCGGGAGGTGCTGCACCAGGCGCGCAACGAGGCACTGGCCAAGTACTTCGCGACGGTGGACGAGCGGACGCCGTCGATCGAGCGGGTGTGCCGTGCGCTGGATTCGCTGGCGGAGTACCTGCGGAGCAACCGGCGCATCCTCGTGGCGATGTTCCAGGTGGCGGCGCGGAGCCGGCCGGTAGACGAGGAGCAGGCGGTCTGGCTGTATAACCAGTTCTGGGAATTGCTGACCGAGGGGATTGCGCGGGGCGAACTGCGGCGCGTTCCCGTGGATGCGACCGTACGGATGCTCGTGACGACCTACATGACGGCATCGCTGGGAATCGGGCCGTGGCAGGGCCGCGAAGATGACCCGTCGCTGGCGGACGACCTGGAAGTGTTGACACGGGGACTACTGGAGCAAAGGTAGGGGCAGCGGCGGGGGGCACAACCTCGGAATGGGGGACCGGGGCCGTCTCACCTGCCCACCCGCCGCGGGCGACGGAATGCCGGCACCACAGAAACCGGCGGCCGTCGGACCATCCTCAAGGTAGAACCTCGGGAGGCATGTCCCGATGGTAGTATGGCCCCAATCCGATGGCCGATAGGACCCTGCGCAAGGGCGATTGCGGTTTTTCCGCAGGTTCGGAGTTTATTCGGGCCGGGCTGAAGCGGATTCGGCTTCGCGCAGGGCAGCCTCGAAGCGGTCGCGGGGGATAAGCAGGATAAGGAGAGCGACGGCGGCGATCACGACGGCGATGTCGTCGGCCTGCCCGAGGATGGGGATGAAGTCGGGGACGAGGTCGAGCGGGGAGACGAGGTAGGCGACCAGGGCGATGAGGACGAGCCGCGGGGCCCGGCCGATGGCACGGTCCCGGAGGAGCGCGCGGCCAGCCCGGAGGCGGCCGGATGGAGGGAGCGCGAGGAAGCGGCGGCCGCGGTCGGAGGCGCGCAGTGCGACGTAGGACGCCGCCGCTACGAGAAAGAGCGCGGCGAGGATGGCGGCAACCCAGCCATACCAGGGCATGGAGAGATGGTACCCGGGGCCGCGCGGCCGTGTGGGCCGGGGCGCTGCGTCGTCGGCGGGGCGGCTGCTAGGATCGAGGGAGCATGGGGGGAGCCGGGAATTTGAGCACACGAACTGCACCTGACCGCGAGCGCATCAAGGCAGCGGTCATCGAAATCCTGAGCGCGATTGGCGACGACCCGGCGCGCGAAGGTCTTCAAGAGACGCCGCGGCGCATCGCCGACATGTACCTGGAGATTTTCGAAGGGTTGGGGAGCGACCCGCGCGAGCACCTGCGGGTCGGCTTCGAGGTGGCGCACGACGAGATGGTTATCCTGCGGAACATCCCGTTCTACAGCATGTGCGAGCACCACTTCCTGCCGTTCCACGGCGAGGCGCACGTGGGCTACATCCCGGACGGGCGGGTGGTGGGCATCAGCAAGCTGGCCCGGGTGGTGGAGGGGTATGCGCGGCGGCCGCAGATCCAGGAGCAGCTCACGAGCCAGATCGCGGAAGCGATCATGGAGGTGTTGAAGCCGGACGGCGTGGGGGTGGTGATCGAGGCGGAGCACCTGTGCATGACGATGCGGGGCGTCCGCAAGCCCGGCTCGCGCATGATTACGAGCGCGATGCGCGGGGACTTCAAGCAATCGCATGTGACGCGTGCTGAGTTCCTGAGCCTGCTCCAGGGGAAGCACTAGCGTGTTGCCGGCGCCGATTGGGGTCCCGGGCTGGTGTTCGCCGGGGCTACAGGGCGGCGCCGGATTGGAGCCGTTCGTATGACCGAGCAGGGGATCGAGCCTGCAACGATGTACCGGCGCATTGGCGGGCGGGAGACGGTGTCGGCGATCGTGGAGGCGTTCTACCGCCGGGTGGAGGGCGACGAGCACCTGCGTCCGATCTACCCGGAAGACCTGGAACCGGGGAAGGAGAAGCTCAAGCTGTTCTTCGAGGAATGGCTGGGCGGCCCCCGCGCCTACAGCTCGAAATACGGACATCCGCGGCTTCGGCGGCGGCACTTCCCGTTCGTCATCGATGAGCGGGCCGCGGGACGGTGGCTCCGGCATATGCGCGAGGCCTGGCAGGAGGCCGGAATCGACGAGGATATCCAGGCGACGGTATTCGAGAGCCTGGGGCCGCTGGCACGTCACATGGTGAACGCAGGCCAGGATGTCCCGCGCGAGCCGATGGGAGACGCCTTCCTCACATAGCTCGCGGCTTCCACCGGCCCGGCACCGGCGTAGAATCCGCCGCCATGGGGAATGGAGTGCTCGACGGCGTCCGCGTGCTGGAGATCGGAGGAGGCATCGCAGCCGCATTCGCGACGCGATGGATGGCCGGGTTCGGGGCGGATGTGGCAAGGACGGAGAGCGTGCCGGGCAAGCTGACGCCGGATGAAGAGGTGTACCTGCTCGCGGGGAAGCGGCGGGTGCGCACGGACGCGGCGACCGTGCGGCGCCTGGCACTCGCGGCAGACATCCTGGTTGAGGATCGCAAGCCCGGGACCCTGAAGCGGGCAGGGCTCGACCCGGAGGCCCTGCGGGGCGAGAAGCCGGGCCTGGTGGTGGTCTCGATTACGCCTTACGGGCAGGATGGGCCGTACGCGGGATACGAGGCAACGAACATCACCGCGTTTGCGATGGGCGGGATTATGTCGCTTACGGGGATGGCGCAGCGCGAACCGCTGGTGACGGGTGGCAGCCAGGCCCTGTACCTCGGTGGACTGAACGGCTTCGGCGCTGCGGTGACGGCCTACTTCGGGGCGCTCGTGCAGGGGGAAGGCGACCGGGTGGACATTTCGCTCCAGGAGTGCATGGCCGGGATGCTGGAGCTGTACGGGCCACGCGGGGCGTACGAGGGGGTCGCCAGCATCCGGAGCGGGAACCACGTGCGGGCGGCATGGGGGTTGTACCCGTGCGCCGATGGATACGCGGGGGTCTGCGCGCTGGAGCGCCAGATCCCGGCGCTGTTCGCAGTCGTTGGGGATCCCGAACTGAACGAAGAGCGTTTTCGCGACCCCCTCGAACGGCCGAACCACGATGATGAGCTGCAGGCGAAGTTCTACGCGTGGTTCGGCGAGCGGACGAGGGCGGAAATCCTGGAGCTCGGCGCGGCGTACAGGGTGCCGTTCGGGGCGGTCCAGACGCCGAACGACTTGCTGGCGAACGAAACGCTCCGGGAGCGCGGATTCTTCGACGAGGTGGCAACGGCGGATGGGACGGCCCGGGTCCCGGGGAGGCCATTCCTCGGCCTGCCATGGACGCCGGGCGCGCTGCATGAGCCGGGGGCCGATACCGCCGCGGTGATCCGCGACTGGCTGGGGGAGGAGCGATGAAGCGGTTGCCGCTCGACGGGATACGCATCGCCGACCTGACGATGATGTGGGCCGGGCCGTATGCGACACGGGTGCTCGCTGAGATGGGTGCGGAGGTCATCAAGATCGAGTCGCCGCGGGCATGGGACAACATCCGCACGCTGATACCGCAGCCCGGCGCGCCCGACCCGTGGAACAGCTCGTACTACTTCAACGACTACAACCGCGACAAGAAGTCGTTGACGCTGGACCTGGCGGACGCGCGAGGGCGGGCGACGTTCCTGCGTCTGGTGGAACAGTGCGACGTCGTGATGGAGAACTACCGGGCGGACGTGCTGGACAACCTGGGACTGGGGTACGAGGTGCTGCGGCAAGCGAGGCAGGACATTGTGCTGGTGAGCATGGCCGGGTACGGGAAGACGGGTGCGGAGCGTGGCTACGTGGGGTTCGGGCCGATCATCGAACAGATGAGCGGGCTGGCCTCGATGACCGGGTACGGGGACGACGGCGTGCCCTTCAAGACCGGGATATCGTATGTCCGGTTGCGGGGAAGGCGGCGGTGGCGGCGGTGGTCCTGGCGCTCATCCAGCGCCGCAAGACCGGTGAGGGAGCGTTCATCGACCTGGCCCAGCGGGAAGTGATGTCGACGCTGATTGGCGAGGCGTTCGTGGCCGCGTCCCTTCGGGGCGAGGCGCCGCGGCACCGGGGCAACCGGCACCCGGGATACTTCGCGCAGGGCGTGTACCGCTGCCGTGGAGAGGAGCAGTGGATCGCCATTTCGCTGCGGACGGCGGACGACTGGCAGCGCCTCTGCGCCGCGACAGGAATAGCAGAGCAGCTCGGCGGGCTCGGTGAGGAGGCCCGAGCGGACGAGATCGACCGGCG
>JBBIVC010000203.1:0-4712 GCA_037439905.1 Thermoflexus sp. | reverse complement strand
CGAGCAACTCGTGCCCACGGGCGACCATACCATCGTGGTCGGGCGCTGCATCGACGGGGAACGGCTGCGCCCCGGCGACATGCTCATTGAGCGCGACCTTGGCTGGGAATACGGCGGCTGACGCGGATCCCGCCTCAGCCGGGCGTGTACACCACCGAGAGTAACCACAGCGGGCGGTAACCCGCGGAGAGCCCGTTGTTCATGGATCGCACGTTCGTGACGCCATACGTGTAGATAGGCCACCGTCCATTGGCGCGGATCCAGCGGGTGGCGTGGATGGTCAGGGCGGTCGCAAGGCCCTGGCCCCGGTGCGCGCGGGCCACATCCAGCCCGATCTCGTCGATGCCCGGGTACTGGTCCCACACGCCGGCAACCCCGGCGAGCGCGCCACCGGGCGCGAACGCGCCAAAGGCGATGCGGATAGCGGCGATCTTCGCGTGTTCCGCGGGCTCCCCCAGCGCGTTCTCGAACTCCATGCCCGGGCGCAGGCGCTCCTGCTCGGCGATGGGAAGCTCGGCGATGCGGTAGCCCGGGGGCAGGTCCCGGGGTGGCAGGTCCTGGGCCAGCACCATGCCTTCGGATGGACTGTGGGAACGCGCGTCCGCATATCCGAGCTCACGCGCGCGGGCGGCAAGGCCCTCGAGGAACGATGGCAGGAAGATACGGTAGTGGGTCTCGAGGGTCTGCTCGGCCGCCCATTCCCCGAGGCGTGCGTCCTTCACCGAGAGCACCGACCCGGTCCCGCACGTGGCGACGATGGCGAGCTGGCCCTCGCGGGACTGCGCCGGGCGCTCGACGATGGTCAGCGCGTTGGAATCGAATGCCGCCGGGTCGCATCCGAGCTGGGCCGCGAACTCGCGCCTGAAGGCTGCGGCCGACTGTCGAAACAGCGGCCCGGTCATTGGCGTCCGGCTCCCCCGCTGATGGGTGGGCGCGAGCACGGTGCGGTGATCACTCCGCGAAAAGGCCGGGCAGGTCGAGCGCGAAGCCTTCCGTTGCGAACCCGGCATCGTCGCTCGTCAGGATGTCCCCGTTCGTATAGGTGTGGGCGTCGCCCCCGGGCCGGTGCACGGTGATCGAGTGGTTGCGGGGCCGGACAATCCAGACACGCTTCGCGCCAGCGTCGAAGTATTCCTCGACCTTTCGGGCAACGTCCGGCTCGCGGTCCTCCGGCGACATGATTTCGATCGCGAGGTCCGGCGCCCCTTCGACAAATCCGTCCATCGGCAAATTCGCAAGCCGCTCGGCTGCCACGAACGATACGTCAGGCGCGCGGACGGAGTCGGGCTGCCGAGTTGTACGGTGCCCAAGCTCGACGTGGACTTCGCCGAGCCGATTGCTCGCGACAAAGATGCTCAGGGCTGTAACGAGGCGGCTCGCTAATCGGGCGTGCAGTCGGCCAACGGGCATTTCTGAAACGACCCTCCCTTCGACGAGCTCAAGGCGCCCGCCGTGGGGAGGCTCGGGGAGTTCCCAGAACTCCTCGGCCGTGAGGATCGGCTCAGACTTCGGGCTCGCGCTCATACGCGCATGATATCAGTCGCGCGGGAGCCCGAGACCCCGCGTCGCGATGATGTTCCGCTGGATCTCGCTCGAGCCGCTGTAGATGAGCGGAGACACATTGACCAGGTGGCCCTTCTCCATCACGCCGTGCATGGCTGCCCACTTCGAGTCGGGTTCGAGCGCGCCTGCCGGCCCGAGCTGGTTCACGCCGAAGTTGGTGATGCGGGCGGCAAGCTCGGTCGCGAAAACCTTGATGACTGATGCCTCGTAGTTCGCGACCCGCCCAGCCTCCTGCATCCACGCGGTGCGGTAGCTCAAGAGCCGCCCCGTCTCGTTCGCGAGCCACATATCCGCGAGGCGATGGCGCAAGACGTCGCGGTACGCGCCGCCGGGCTTGCGCTCCCGCATATCGGCGATGAGCATCTCGAGCGTCCGCTGGTTGGCCGCAATCGACGCCACATTCGAACGCTCGAAATCGAGCAGGGTCATGGCGACGTACCAGCCATTGTTCTCTTCGCCAACACGGTTGCGGACCGGCACCCGCACGTCCTCGAAGAAGACCTCGTTGAACTCGTGGTACCCGGCCATGTTCACGATCGGCCGGACGGTGATGCCGGGCGACTTCATGTCGACGAGCAGGAACGAGATGCCCTTGTGTTTTGGCGCGTCGGGGTCGGTCCGCACCAGGAGGAAACACCAGTCGGCATGGTGGGCACCGGTCGTCCAGATCTTCTGGCCGTTCACGATGTAGTCGTCGCCATCGCGGACGGCACGCGTCTGGAGGCTCGCGAGGTCAGACCCGGCGCCCGGTTCGCTATAGCCCTGGCACCAGGTGACCTCGGCGCTCGTGATGCGCGGCAGGTGCTCCTTCTTCTGCTCGTCGCTGCCATGGACGATCAGCGTGGGGCCGATCATGCCGACGTTGAAGACGCGGCCACCGTCCGGCGCCCCGGCGTACGAAAGCTCCTCGCTGAAGATCATCTGCTTGATGTGGGACCACGCGAGGCCGCCGTACTCCTTCGGCCATGCGGGTGCAATCCAGCCGCGAGCCGCCAGCTTCTTCATGAACGCCATCTGCTCCGGCCAGTTCTCCTGGCTCGTTGGCCGCACCGGGCCCGATCCCCGGTCCGCGGGCAGCGCATCCTTCAGGAACGCGCGCACCTCGGCGCGAAGGGCGTTGTGTTCGTCGGAAAACTTGAAGTCCATCGTTCCTTCCTTCCGGTGTGCGAGAGGCGACTTCCCACCGGGCCAGATTACCGCAGGGTAAATTCGCTGTCAGGCAGCTAGCCGCGCCGCTGGTTAGACTGTGGCGAACAAACCGGGGCAGGGGACGATCGATGCTGGAGCCCTCAGGCAGCGGGCTGAATATCTTCTTCGATGTGGATAACACCATCATCACGTGGGACGTGAAGCTCCGCCCGGGTGTCCACGAGGTCTTCCAGCAGCTCCGCGCCGATGGCCACACCATCTACCTCTGGAGCGGCATGGGCCCGCGCTGGGAAGTCGTGCGCCGATTCGACCTGCACGAGCACATCACCGATTGCTTCTGGAAGCCACTTACCGACCACCACGCGCGGATCAAGGAGCTCGGCATCCCGGTCTGGCCGGACTTCGTCATCGACGACCACATCGAGATCATCCAGGCGTTCACCGGCCTCCATGTGCCCGAACCGCGGCTGCCGCTCGAACGCGACCGCGAGATGTGGCGCGTCTACGACGAAATCCAGCGGTTCATCGCCAGCCGGGGATGAGACCGCAGGGCGGCCTCATCCTGGTCCGCCACGCCTTGTCCGAGGTGGTGCCGGGTGTCTCTTCCACGCTCTGGCAACTCGGCGAGCGGTCGCTGGAGGACTGTGTGCTCCTGGCGCACGCCCTGCCAGCCCCGCTGGCGCCGGTGGTGTTGACCAGCCCGCAGCCCAAGGTCAAGCAGACTGCCGCGGTGCTCGCCCTGAGGCTGGGGCTCGAAATCGCCGATGACGCCCGTCTGCGCGAGGTCGAGCAGGGGACGGGCTGGGTCGACGATTACCGCTCGCTTGCGGCCGGCTACCTCGAACGGGGCGCCGTGGGCGAAGCGGCCGATTGGGAGCCTCCCGGCCGCGTCATCGCAAGGTTCGGCGAGACCATCCAGGCCGCGGTCGAGCACCACCGGGGCGCGCCGGGCGACATCCTGGTGGTCACCCACGGCCTGGCCATGAGCCTCTGGCTGGCAACGCAATCGGACATCGACCTGGTCCCGTTCTGGAAGGCGCTGACGTTCCCGGATGCCTGGCGGCTGGATTTTCAGACCGGCGAACTGCATCACCTCTGGCGTGGAGGGCACGCGCCGGACTGACTCAGGGCAATGGCCTATTCGATCATCCCGTTCGCCTCGAGCTGCTGCTTCAGCGAATCCAGCGAGGGGACGGGCTTCCCGTTCAGCGAGTCAAGCGCGTCGATCACGTCGTCGCTGGCGTTTTCATTGAACGCGAGGTCGACAAGGTCCTGCCGGTCGGGCTGGAAGCCAGCCTCGAACAGGTGCTTCACGAGCGCTTCAACTTCGTGCCAGGGTGCCTTCGCCATGTGGTGCTCCTTGGGGCGTGGAAAACGGGGGCCTGGCCGTCCGTTGTGTGCGGCGCGCCCGGCCTATTTCGAAAAGATGTCGCCCTGGAGCGGCTTGTCGTAGTCGATGTACGGCGGCCAAAGCGATTCAAGCTCCTTGCGGATCGGGTCGCCCTCGGGCAAGTAGCGCTGGAACTGCGGTTCGACATCGCGGCGCACCCAGCCCTTGCCGATCGTGTCCTGCTTGATCTTGTCCTGCAGAAGCATGAGCCCGGTCAGCAGCGATTCAGGGCGCGGCGGGCACCCGGGCACGTACACATCGACCGGGACGAGGGTGTTCACGCCCGGGGTCACGCTGTACGCATAGGCAAAAGGCCCGCCCATGATCGCGCACCCGCCCATGGCCAGGGCCCACTTCGGCTCGGGCATCTGGAGCCAGATCCGCCGCACCGCGGGCGCCATCTTCCAGGTGACGGTGCCCGGCACCAGGAGCAGGTCGGCCTGGCGCGGAGAAGCGCGGAAGATCTCGGCGCCGAAGCGCGCGATGTCGTACCGGGGTGTCGCGGTCGCAATCATCTCCATCGCGCAACAGGCCAGCCCGAACATGCAGGGCCAGAGCGACGAACGCCGGGCCCAGTTCAGGACCTGGTCGACGCTCGTAACGAGGATGT
>JBBIVC010000202.1:0-4728 GCA_037439905.1 Thermoflexus sp. | reverse complement strand
TAGCGACGCGCTCGACCTGCCGCTGCCAAATGTGCGGCCGGTGATTGATGGCGATGCGCTGAGCGTCGCGGTGGCGGCGGCCTCGATCGTGGCGAAGGTGGCGCGCGACGCGGTGATGAACGACCTGTGCGCGCAATACCCGGGCTACGGGCTCTGCAAGAACAAGGGCTACCCCACACCGGAGCACAAGCGGCTGTTGCAGGAGCGCGGCCCGAGCCCAATCCACCGGCGAAGCTACGCGCCGGTGGCGCAGCTGGCCTTGAGGTGGTGAACGAGCGGAAGCAGCTCGGCGGTTTCGGTGAGCGGGTGGCGGCCCACCGGCTGGAATCGCTCGGCATGACGATCATCGATCGCAACGTGCGGGTAGGGCGGGCCGAACTGGACCTTGTGGCCCGGGACGGTGACGAGACCGTCATCGTTGAGGTGCGCACGCGCCGCGGGCCGGCGGGACTTGCGGCGGAATCGCTCACGGCGGCGAAGCTCCGGCGGCTGTGGCATGCGGCGATGGAGTACGCCGAAGAGCACGCGATCGATCCCGGGGGCATCCGGGTCGATGTGATCGCTGTTGAGCTCGATGGACGGGGGACGGCGCGGAACGTGGAGCACTTCCGAGGGGTGGATATCCCGGGGGACGGGGACGACTGAGGCTACCCGGCGATTTTCGACTCGTAGACCGAGGCCATACCTTCGAGGACAACATCGGCGAGGACGAGGATGTTCTCGATCGCCTCGACGGCGTCCTCGGTCGAAAGGCCAGCTTCCGTGGCGATCTGGGAGGCGGTCTCCTCGAGTGAGCGCCGGAGGGAGTTGAAGGTGGCGACGGCCGCGGTGAGGCCGATGTGCTCGGCGACCAGGGTGCGCCCGTACTCGCGACCGATAGTGCGCGCGTCCTCGGTGAAGCGTTCGCGCTTTGCATCGGAGGCGATGTAGCGGGCGAAGAGATCGACGAGCTGGCGGCCGAGGAGGCGGAGGCGGTCGCGGGCATCGTCGCTGAGCCCTTCGAACGAGGGAAAGCCCTGGCCGTGGCGGCCGCGGGGGTTGAGGCGGCGCTTGACGCGCGCTGTGGCAAGGTCGCTGATGCGGTCGGTATCGCGCGCGGCGCTGACGGCGTGCGTGTTGGCGACGATGTGGCGAAGGTCCTCTTCGAGGATGCGGCGGTGGCCGCCGCTTGTGCGGTACGAGCGAATTTCGCCCGCATCCGCCCAGCGCCGGATGGTCGATTCGCTGACACCCAGGAGCTCGCTGGCGGCGCCGAGGGTCAGCCAGACAGGGCGGGACGGGGACTCACCGGGCACGTTTCAAACCTCGCCAAAGTTGCCCAATCATTCTCCCCGGGGCGAGGGGCTGTCAAACGGCCGGTGCGGCGGCCGGATCTCGGCGCCACGGCGGACAACCCGGTCACCAAAGCGGTCACGGAGCTCGGAAACGGTGTGCTGGAGCCGGCCGGCCTCGAGCGACTCGCCGAGGCGGAGCTGGCGGGCGCGCTCGCGGAGGTTCGACACGCCGACGCCGATGAGGCGCACCGGGCGCCGGTCGTGCTCCAGCCAGGCACGGTCGAACAGGGCGACGGCAGCGGTGAAGAGGTCATCGGCGAGTTCGACACCGGCGGTGGTCGTAACGGAGCGGGAGATGGTCTCGAACGGTGGGAAGCGGAGCTTGAGGGTGACGGTACGGCCAGCCTTGCCCTGGCGCGCAAGGTCGGCCGCGACCCGCTCGGCCTGGCCGTGAAGGATGGCCCGGAGGCGGTCGCCATCTGGCTCGTCGACATCGAAGGTGGTTTCGCGGGAGACGGATTTGGCCTCGCCGCGGCCGGCAAGTACGGGGGCATCGAAGATTCCGAGGGCGCGGGCGCGGAGCTCGGCCCCATGCGCCCCGAACTTCGCGATGAGCGCTGATTCGGGTGTCCGGGCGATGTCGCCGATGGTGTGGATGCCAAGCGAGGAGAGGATGCCGGCGGTCTTGCGGCCGACCATGGGGAGTTCACGGATGGGACGGGGAGCCAGGAATGCCGCTTCGGTGCCGGCCGGGACAAGGACGAGACCATCGGGCTTGGCCGCGTCGCTGGCGACCTTGGAGACAAGCTTGTTGATGGAGATGCCCACGGACGCGGTGATGCCGATCTCGTCACGGATGCGGCGGCGGACGGCCGTGGCGATATCGACCGGCTGGCCAAAAAGCGCCTCGCTGCCAGCGACATCGAGGTAGGCCTCGTCGGCTCCGGCGGGCTCAACCACAGGCGTGTATTCGCGGAGGATGGCGTGGAACGCCTGCGACGCCCGGGCGTAGTACGGGAAGTCGGTCTGGAGGAAGACCGCCTGGGGGCAGAGCCGCCGGGCCCGGGCGACGGGCATGGCGGAGCGGACGCCATATCGCCGCGCCTCGTAGCTGGCGGTGCTCACGACGCCGCGGTTGCCCAGGCCACCAGCCACCACGACAGGCCGGCCACGCAGCTCCGGGCGGCGCAGCAGCTCCATCGAGACGAAGAACGCGTCGAGGTCGACGTGGAGGACGGTGGCGCGCGGTTCGCTCATATGTTCGCATTCTAGCAAGGTGCGCAAGGCCGGGGCGTTCGCGGGGGCGCGAAGGCTGGTATCGTTGGGGATGTGGACGTGCTGCGCATCGACACCCGGCCGGAACTGAACAAGCCCATCGCGGTCTGCGCGTATGCGGGATGGAACGATGCCGCCTCAGCGGCGACCAATGCGGCACGGTTCATCGTGCGGCGGCTGGGTGCGCGGCGGTTCGCGTCGCTCGACCCGGAGCTGTTCTACGACTTCACCGAGACGCGGCCATCGGTCCGGATCACGGCGCGCGGCGAACGCGAGTTGATGTGGCCGGCGAACGACTTCTTTTACGCTCGCAACCCGACAGGGCCGCACGACGTGGTGGTGTTCGTGGGCACGGAGCCTGGCCTGCACTGGAGGACGTACACGAGCACGCAGGCGACGCTCTTTCGCGAACTGGGGGTCGACCTCGTTGTGTCGTTGGGGGCGTTGCTGGCGGACGTACCGCACAGCCGGCCCGTGCGGGTGACCGGGAGCGCGATGGACCCGGCGGTGAACGCCCGGCTGAACCTGCAGCCATCGCGATACGAAGGGCCGACGGGAATTGTGGGGGTGCTCCACGATGCGCTGCGCGGGGCGAGCCTGCCCGGGGCGAGCCTGTGGGCGAACGTGCCGCACTACATCACGACCTCACAGAACCCGCCGGCGACGGCGGCGCTGCTGCGGCGGATGCAGGGGATCCTCGGGATGGAGTTCGACCTTTCGGAGCTGGAGCTGGCAGGTGAACGCTTCATGATGGAGGTGAACACCGCGCTTGCGGCGAACCCGGAGGTATCGGAGTACGTCCGCCGGCTGGAGGCTGCCTTCGACGAAGCCACCTCGACGGCCGAGCCGGAGAACCAGCTCCCGGCGGGCGAGGAGCTGGTGCTGGATGTGGAGGAGTTCCTGCGGAGCCAGCGCGAGGACCAGTAGCCAGGTCTCGCCCGGCTAGATGAAGAAGCCCAGGCCGAGCTGGCCCTTGGTGCCGTTGATTTCGCCCAGGTGCATGAACCCGTGGGTCATTACCACCTGGCGCAGGACCTTCCAGCGGGGCATCTCGCCAAGGGGCCGGATCATCTGGACCTGGTCGAGGGTTTCGAGCGGCACCTGCTTGAGGAACTCGATGGTGTCGGCGCTCACCTTTGCCCCGTAGTCGCGGAGGTCGGCGAGCTTAAACTTCATCGCGCGCGCATCCTCCAGGCTCATGCCGGTACCCTGGTCGACTTTCGGGAGACCCATCCGGTCGGCATAACCATCGCGGACCCAGACCGGCGGCTTGCGATCCTGGAGGACGAAGTTGGTGATGTTGTCCTGGGTCCGGAGGATGTGCCACGCGTTGAAGCCGATGTTGACGGTCTTGCCGGGCGGAAGCCAGTTCACCTGGTCGTCGGTGAGGTCCTTGAGGGCGGAGTCGAGCCATTCGTTCATCTGGCTGGTGCCATCGATGAGCAGTTCGCGGATATCCATGGGTGGCCCTCCGGGGCGCTGAAGCGAGTGGGCGGAAGTCTACGCGGAGCGGCGGGTTTTCTCAAACAACCCGGGCGGGGGATTCGAGCGACGCGGGCGTCAGGACTGGCTGGAGGCCCCGGCGGACGCGATCGGCGTGGCGCACGAGCGCGTACAGCGCCTCGATGGTGGGGACCTCGCGATCGAGCTCGCGGGCGCGGCGGAGCGGGTTGCCCAGGATGGCCTCGACTTCGAGCTCCCTGCCGAGGACGTAGTCGATGACCATGCTGGTGCGGTAGTCGCCCATGGTTGCGGTGAGGGAGAACATGCGCGGCACAATTTCGGCCGCGTCGAGCCGGGCGCCGGACCCGCGAGCGTGGAGGTCGGCGTTTCCGGTGGCGATCACTTCACGCATCGCCCGTTCGGCGGTGGCGCGGAGCGCGGGATCGCCGAGGATTGTCCGGGTGCCAACTCCGCCGGCCGCGACGCTGAGACCGTTGAATGGGATGTTCCAGCAAAGCTTCTCCCAGCGGGCGTAGCGCAGGTTGGGAGCGACAGCGACCTCGATGGAGGCTGACTCGAGCAGCTCACGGAGGCGGCTGGTCTCGGCGGGGTCGTCGAGGAAGTGGCCAATGGAGACACGGCCGTAGTCCAGGTGGTGGATGACACCGGGCGCGCCGCGGTTGATGCAGACGAAAGCCATGCCCCCAAAGACCCGCGCGGGGTCGAACCAGGCGGC
>JBBIVC010000201.1:0-4732 GCA_037439905.1 Thermoflexus sp. | reverse complement strand
TCCGCTATTTATCGAATGGCACACTTATTGTGTTTATTCTTATTGAATGTCATGCGGCCTCGAGAGCGGGAAGGTAGGCATCCATGGCTGCCAGGTTCGCATCGAGCAGCGCCTCGAACATGGCGCGGCTAAGGCGCCCGCCGGCGACATCGAGGCTGGTCTTGAACCGGATTTCGCCATCGCTGAAGTCCATCTCGAAGTTGCCGATGGCGATGCCGTAGTTGATGCGAGCCAGGAGCTCGGCCATGGCAATCCTTACGGCTTCGGGGGTGCGCCACGGGGCCTGGGAGTAGATGCTGCAGCGCCCATACTCCTCCCGGCAGACGACATAGAGGGACCATTCGCCGTTGGCGCTGGCGACAGCTGCGCGCATGACCTCGGGGTCGGTTGTCTCTTCCCAATCGATCTCGCGTTCCTGGAGGACATCGAGGGCGACTGCGCGCATGGGGAGGTGGAGGGCGGCGGGCAGGCTGGCGGCGGAGCTTGCGGCGGACTCGGGAGGGCTGACGGCAAAGATGGTGCTGTAGCCGGAACGGAGCTCGCCCGATGCGTCGATCTCCTGGGGAACGGGGGAGGTGACGTGCAGGGCGAACCAGGACTCGGTTTCGACGAGCGGCGACCAGCGGCCGCGCAGGGATGAGTCGCGGAGCTTCTCCGCAACGGCTTCGGGGGTGGAGCCGAGCAGCTCGATTTCGGAGAGGAGGGGCGCATCGAGGCGGGCCTCGATGCGGACTGTGGCGCCCGGTTCGAAGGTACCGGCGCCCGGGCCGCGGTTATCGGGCGCGAGGTGGAACAGCCCGCGGGTGGCTACTTCGCGGTACTGGCTGGCATCGAGTTCGAAGGTCAGGCGGCACTCGCGGAGCGAGCCGTCATCGTGGATGAGGGCAACGTCGATGCCCGCGACTTCCAGGCCCGGGCCCTCGGGAGGGTACAGGGTGATGGGCGTCTGGAGTTGGGCGCGGGCTGTGGTCGTCATGGCAGGTTGGCCCCCGGGGAGGCCGGCTAATCAACGCCCCACTTGCCGCTGTCGTAGTACACGCGGACAAGCTTCTGGCCCTGCTTGACCTTCATGGCGAAGGCACCGGCGTTGACTTCGATCCCCTTGATGTATTCGAGCTTCGCTTCGAACTTGAACTCGTTCTTGGAGAAGTCGTACCCGCCGGTGAGGGTGAGCTTGAGGGAGACCGGCGCGGAGAACGCCTCCGGGGGAGCGCCCGATTCGAACTTCGGCACCCAGGCGGTCTGGGGAACCTGCGCGATCTGGAGGATCGATGAGGCGCCGTTTTCCCCGACGGAGATGAGGGTGCCCACATCCTGAGAGACCGTGGATTTCTCGTTGGCGGCGGACTGGACAGCCTTGCGGATGGCGATGGCGAGGTTCGAAGCGAGCGGCGGGATGTATCCCCCGACACCCTTCGCCACGAGCTCGTTCATGGGGAGGGTGGCGGAGGCATCGAGCGCGACGGTCAGTGATTGCAGGGTGGCGCGTTGTCCCTTGCCTTCGGTGGCCCAATCGAGTGCGACCTTGATGCCCCCGGCGAAGGGACCACCGGTCGCCGAGAAGGCCAGCTCCAGGTGGTGGGTGCTTTCGCCGAGCACTTCGGTGAGGCCGCGCATCTTGGGGAGGGGCGAAGCCTTGCCGAGGCCGGCCGACTTGCGCTTCTTGACGGACTCGTAGTCGTACTTCTTACCGGACTTGTAGCCGACGCTGCCTTCGAGGTCGGCCACGCCGCCGACACCACCCTTGGCCTTGGCGCCCGCGAGGCCGCCGGTCTCGACGTAGGCGTCTTCCTCGTCGGAGTCTCCTGTGCCGCCGAGGTTGAGCGACTTGTCCTTGAAGTTCTCCTTTTCGACTTTGGCGGCCCACTTCTCGGCGCGCTTCCAGCCAACGGCGGAGGCGCTTCCTCCCCAGATGAAGTTGGCGACCTCGTTGGGGATGACGCGTGATTCGCGGATGCGGCGGTACATGCCGTAGGAGACCAGCTCCATGGCTTTCTCGGGCGTGGAGCCCTGGGCCTCGACGTACATGCCGAGTTCGCCGCCGATCTCGGCGATGTTGGGGATATTGGCGCCGCCGGTGAACGCGACTTCGAAGCCGACCTTGAGCGCCTGCTTCTTCAGGCGCTCGACCGACGCTTTGAAGCGCAGCCCCAGGTAGCCCACGCCGGAAGGCTCGATGGGCACCTTGACCTCGACTTCAAGCTCGGCGGAATCGCCGCTCGATGGCGCCGCGGCCCCGATGATCGGGCCGATTTTGGAGAGGATGGAGGAGACGTCGCCCTCCATCTGCGTCTTGAACTTGTTTTCGGTGCGTTCGACGGGTTCCTGGTCTTCGCCAAGGAATTCGCGCGCTGAGTCGCGGATCTTAATGAGCTCGGCAAGCTCCTTGCCGGCCTCGATGAAGAGAGCGGTCATCCCCGGGGTACGCTTCCGGCTTCGTGAGGTGTCGCCCTCGTGGGTATCCATCCAGAGATTCACGTCCTCGCGAATCTGGTAGAGGATGTTGATGGCGCGGTCCTGGGTGCCGCCGGGCTTGAGGTGAAGGCCCTTGGCGCGGAGGGCGTGGTACTCATCGAGAAGCGACTCGATCTCCTTGAGCGTCTTGCCGCGGCCGGAGAGGAAGCCGGCGCTGGTCTGCTTCTTGAACTCCTCTTTCGTGACCAGCCGCCGGATGGATGGCGGGTTGGCGACGGAGCGCTGCGACGGCGCGGAAACCGGGCTGGCGAGGGCGCGCTGGACTGCCTGGTTACCGGCGGCGGACTGGATGGCGACGGCCGGCATGCGAAGTGCGGGGCGCGGAACGGCCGCGGGCCGGGCGGCAGTGGTGTCGCGGGCGGGAGCCTGTGGGCGGCGCTGCCGATGTCGTCCGGTGGCCATTGCGGGGTACTCTACGCCGGATGCGGCCCCGATGGCGAGAGGACCCGGCCGTAAAGGTCGTAGTCCGACGTCGCTTCGATGCGGACACGCACGCGATCGCCGATGGCGGCGGTTCCGCGGGCGAAGACCATGCCATCGACCTCCGGGGCCTCGCGGTAAGTACGGCCGGCGACGACCGGGTCGCCGTCCTCATCCTCTCCAGTGCCCTCGACGAGCAGGTCGAGGGTGCGTCCGGTGAATTTGCGGGCGAGGCTGGCGGCGATCTTCCGTTGCTGCCGCATGAAGCGGTCGCGGCGCTCGGCCTTTACTTCGTCCGGCACCTGCTGCTCCATATCGAAGGCGCCGGTCCACTGCTGGCGCGAGTAGGTGAAGCAGCCGGCGTGGTCGAAACGGATTTCGCGCGCGAAGTCCAGGAGTTCGCGGAACTCGGCCTCGGTCTCGCCGGGGAAGCCGGCGATGAAGGAGGTGCGGAGGACGATATCGGGCATGGCCGCGCGCAGTTCGCGGACGAACTGGTGGACGCGGTCGAGGTTGTGGGGGCGCTTCATGCGCCGGAGCACGGCCTCGCTGCCATGCTGGAGCGGCACATCCAGGTAGTGAACGACGTTGGGGAGGCGGGCCATGGTTTCGATGAGGGCGGGTGAGACGCGGCTGGGGTAGGCGTACATGAGGCGGAGCCAGACCGCAGGCCCGACGGCTTCGGAGAGCATCTCGAGGAGACCGGGGAGGCCGGCGCCGGCCGCCATGCCCAGGTCCTCGCCCCAGGCGGTGGTGTCCTGGCCGACGAGGACGAGTTCCTTCGCACCGGCGGCAGCAAGGCGCTGGGCTTCCTTGACCAGCAGGCCGGCAGGCGCCGATCGCAGGCGGCCCTTGATCTTCGGGATGACGCAGAAGGTGCAGGGGGCATCGCACCCATCGGAAATCTTGAGGTAGGCGCTGGGCCCGGCGACGTGCACGTTGCTTTCGGGGATATCGAAGATGGCATCGACATCCACGCTGAGCAGGCGGGCGACATCCTGCCACTGGCCGACGCCGAAGATGTGGTCGACGGCGGGTGTTGATTCCTTGACCTGGCGGCCGTAGAGCTGGGTCATGCAGCCGGCGACGATGAGGGTCTGGCCCTCGCGCTTTCCGGCGGCGAGCTGGCGGACGGCCTCCATGGACTGTTCCTGGCTCTGTTCGATGAAGCCGCAGGTGTTGACGATGATGGCGTCGGCGTCCTGTGGTTGAAGGACGGGAAGGAGCTCGCCGCCGGTGAGGAGGCGTTCGAGATGCTCGCTATCAACGTCGTTTTTCGGGCAGCCGAGGGTGACCAGGTGGTAGGTCCTGGGGACGGCCATCAGGGGCCCTCGCTGACGACGATGCGGACGGTCGAACCGGCGGCGTATTCGACGTCCGGGGCAGGCGACTGGTTGATGACGGTACCTTTGGGCTGGCTGTTCGGCTCGGAGATTTCCTGGACGACGTAGCCGGCTTCGGCGATGGCAAGCCGGGCGACTTCGACCCTGACCCCAATGAGGTCGGGGACGATCCCCGGAGTGACATCGAGGCCGCTGGTTTGCTTGCCGCCGGTACCCGGGGTGGAGTTTCCGCCGGCCCCGGCTGGCGTGGCGTTGGACCCGGGAGGTGTGGCGCCTGGCCCGGGCGTCGCACCATCGCCGCCAAGGCTGGAGATGATGTAGGCGAGCAACACCACGGCGATAACCGCGGCAACGGCGACGACGGCGATGACCATCGAGCGGGTCTGGGCTGCCGGGTCGGTCTTGATGCGGCGGGCCGGGGAGGGGACGCCGATATCGACCCCGATGACGGGCTCGTAGGATTCGGGCGGTTCGGGACGGCGTGGCTGGAGCGG
>JBBIVC010000200.1:0-4744 GCA_037439905.1 Thermoflexus sp. | reverse complement strand
TGGTGTAACCTCGGTCCTCGAAGTGCGCCTCGTTCCCCTCCCGCCCGGCCCCGCTCCCGGCCGAACCGCTCCCGGAACGACTCGGCCGACCGGTAGCTGATCATCGCGATCATCCGCGCCAGCCCGAGGCCCTGCGCCGGCTGGCTCGTGTAGTGCCCGCCGACCCACGCCGGGTCCATCCGGATCGCCTGGCGCGCCACCTCGTTGAAGGCGATCTGCCACGGCTGGTGGGCTACCCCGCAACCGATCGGGATGATCGACCCCACCAGCTCTGGCGCGCGCGCGGCCCATTCGAGCACCTGCAGGCCCCCGAGCGACCCGCCCGCCACGCTCACCAGCCGCCGGATGCCAAGCCCCCGGGCGAGCGCCAGCTGCGCCTCCACCATGTCGCCGACGGTGATCTCCGGGAACCCGGGCCCGTACGCTCTCCCCGTTGCAGGGTTGATCGAGCCCGGGCCGGTTGTCCCGTAGCAGCTCCCCAGGATGTTCGAGCACAGCACCGCGTAACGATCCGTATCGATCGCCCGGCCAGGGCCGATGAGCGGTTCCCACCATCCCCCCGGGCCACCTGCGCCAGCGCTGCCCGTCAGCGCATGGCACACCACGACGACGTTGTCGGCCGAGGGCGAAAGGTGGCCGTACAGCTCGTACGCCACCTCCACTCCCGCGAGCGTCTCGCCGCTTGCCAGTGTCAGATCGCCAATCCGGGCGATGTGCCGCACGGTCTTCCCTACGTCACGCCTGGCTGCGGGCCAGCGCCTGTTCGAAATCCTCGATGATGTCGTCGATGTGCTCGATGCCCACCGAAACGCGGACCAGGTCCGGCGTCACGCCGCTGGCGATCTGCTCCTCGTCCAGCAGCTGCTGGTGCGTCGTCGATGCCGGGTGGATAACCAGCGTCTTCGCGTCCCCCACGTTCGCCAGCAGGCTTGCCAGCTTCACGTTCGAACAGAAGCGCTTGCCCGCCTCCAGGCCTCCCTCAATGCCGAACGTGAGGATCGAACCGAACATCCCCGGCCGCACGTACTTCCTGGCGGCCTCGTGGTAGGGACGTGAGGGCAGGCCCGGGTAGTTCACCCAGGCAACCTTCGGGTGCTTCTCCAGCCACTCCGCAAGCTTCATCGCATTGCTGTCGTGCCGCTCGATCCGCAGCGAAAGCGTCTCCAGCCCGATCAGGTTCAGGAACGAGTTGAACGGCGACTGCGAAGGCCCCAGGTCCCGCAGGCCTTCGACGCGCGCCTTGATCGCGAATGCCACGTTCCCCAGCCCGGGGAAGTCGCCGAAGACGTCCCAGAACTTCAGCCCGTGGTACCCCGGCGAAGGCTCGGTGAAGAGCGGGTGCTTGCCGTTGCCCCAGTTGAACTTGCCCCCATCCACCACGATCCCGCCAATCGAAAGCCCGTGTCCGCCGATCCACTTCGTGGTCGATGCCACCACGATGTCGGCGCCGTGCTGCAGCGGCGCGACCCGGTAGCCCGCCGCGCCGAAGGTGTTATCCACAATCAGCGGGATGCCCGCCTCGTGCGCCACTTCGGCCAGGGCCCGGAAGTCCGGCACGTTCAGCCGCGGGTTCCCGAACGATTCGACGTACAGCGCCTTCGTGTTCTCGTCGATGAGCGCCTTGAACTGCGCCGGGTCGTCGTCGGCGGTGAACTTCACATCGATGCCCAGGCGCGGGAACGACACCTTGAACTGGTTGTACGTCCCCCCGTACAGCAGCGGGGTCGAAACGATGTTGTCGCCCGCCTGGCAGATGGTCGTGATCGCGAGCATCTGCGCTGCCTGCCCCGAGGCCGTTGCGACCGCCGCCACGCCGCCTTCCAGCGCTGCGATGCGCTGCTCGGCGACGTCGGTCGTCGGGTTCATGATGCGCGTGTAGATGTTCCCGAACTGCTGGAGCGCGAACAGCGCCGCCCCATGCTCGGCGCTTTCGAACACGTACGATGTCGTCTGGTAAATCGGTACCGCGCGCGAACCCGTCGTCGGGTCGGGCACCTGCCCCGCATGGACCTGGAGGGTCTCAAACCGTTGTGCCACTGTGGTGCTCCTCTGCGAAGTTCAGCCGATCCCTGCCCTGGCCGCCGATCCAGGTTCCGTACGGCATCGAAGCGTGATATTCGAGTAAGTTAATCGACTTAGTCAAGTAAGCCGAAGGCTGCCGGCCCGAATGGACCGTGCCGCGTTCTGCCTATGCTACGGCCTCACCGCCGTGGGAGCATCCCGGGCGGCTCAGTAGCGCTCCCCTCGTTCGGGCCCGTGCGGCTCCTGCAGCTTCACCACAAGCACCCGGTCAACCCGCCGTCCGTCCATCGCCATCACCCGGAACTGGTATCCCGGCACCTCGACCCGGTCGCCGACCCGCGGGATCCGCCCGAGCTTCGTCATGATGAACCCGCCAACCGTATCGTAATCCTCATCCGCGAGCTCCGTACCGGTCGCATCCTCGATATCGGCGATGAGCGCCAGTCCGCTCACCAGCAGATTCCCCGCGGGCAGCGTGCGCACGCTTTCTGGTCCCTGCCGCCCGCCGCCTCCCAGCCACCGCCCGAGCAGCCGGTAGAGCACCTCGTCGGCGGTCAGGATCCCGCTCGTCCCCCCGTGCTCATCGACCAGCACGACAATCTGCACCTGCTTCGCCCGCATCGCCTGTACCGCCACCTCGACGCTGACGGATTCGGGGATCGCGACCGCTGGCTGCACGAGCGAACGCCAGTCGTGTTCGCCCCTCCGCACCAGGCGCAACAGCGCCTTTGCGTCCAGCATCCCCAGGATGTGGTCCAGGTCCTCCTCGTAGACCGGGTACCGGGTGTGCTCGTGCCGCTCGACGATATCGAGCACCTCCTCCAGCGTCGCCGAGGCGTCGATCGCCACCACCTCCGTCCGCGGCACCATGATCTGGTCGGCCTGGATCGCGCTGAATTCCAGGGCCCTGCGCGCCAGCATGAGCTCCGAGGTTGAGAGGAACCCCGCCCGCGCGCTCGCCTCGATCACCAGCTCCAGCTCCTCCGGTTCGAGCGATTCGCCTTCGCCCATCCGCGGCTGGATGCCCAGCGAGCGCACCACCAGCCCCCCGCTCCGGTGCAAGAACCACACGAACGGCCGGAAAACCCGCGAAAACACCGCCACCGGCACTGTCACGAAGAACGCCACCTGCTCGGTCTTGGCCAGGGCGATCGACTTCGGCGCCAGCTCCGCGAAAATGATGACCAGCGAGGTCACGAGCAGGAAAGCGACGGCCGTCGCGCCAGCGTTCGCCGTCCGTTCGCCGGCGAACCAGAGCACCCGGTCAACCGGCGGCTCGAGCAACCGCGCCAGCACTGGCTCGCCTATCCAGCCGAGCGCCAGCCCGGCCATCGTGATGCCCAGCTGGGTCGCCGCAATCGTCCCCTCCAGGTTCGAGAGCGTGCCCAGCAGCAGGCGCGCTCGCGCTCGCCCTGCTCCCGCGAGCTGCTCGATCCGCGTCCGCCGTACACCGACAAACGCGAACTCCGCCGCCACGAAGAGCGCATTGAACGCAATGAGGAGGACCAGGGCCGCCAGCCCAAGGACAATCGACCACGTCTCTGACATGCGCCCATGATGGACCACTCCACGTCAGCGCGACATGGTTACGCGCCTCGTTAGTGGAACATCGCCCGGTAAGCGCTGCTCGAAAAGAACTCCAGCAGCACCGTCCTCGCGTGGATTGGCATCGCCAGCCCCTCCAGCTCGCCCGGCGCGAAGTACCGGAACGCCTGGCCTTCGCCGACCATGACCTCCTCCTCGTTGATATCCGCGTCGACGTAGTACACGTGGTAGAGGTCAGTGAGCGAAGCCGGCAGGTCGGGCTCGCGACGGTAGAGCTTGAAGAACCGGAGGTCCGGCAACAGGTGCCCGGTCTCTTCCTCGAATTCGCGGAACGCCGCGGCATCCGGCGCTTCTCCCGGCTCGATGATGCCGCCGGGGATCGACCACTGGTCGGGGTAGCGGTCCGCCGGAAGGTCGGCGTCGCGGAGCTGGAGCAACACGCGCCCCCAGCGATCGAGCTCGATCACCCCGACCCCGGCTGTTGATGGCTGGAGTAGCGCCACCGTACCCCGGTAGGCATCGCTCGCCACGAACCGCGCAAGCAGGTTGCGCGTCCCCGGGTTGAGCGGCAGCGACCCGAACTCCCTCGGATGCCGGTACTGGAAGTCCAGGCCCTCGAAGACCTGGATGCGCTCCCGCGGCACCACGTCGTCCGCACAGAACACGTGGAGCACCTCCACCGCCAGCCCTTCCACTACCGCCGGGGTCACCGTCTCGACGTAGCGCAGCCGTTCGAGGCGCACTCCGGTCTCCTCCTCGAACTCGCGAAGGGCCGTCGTGCGCGGGTCCTCCCCGGGCTCGCGCGCGCCGCCCGGCGGCGTCCAGCGGCCAATCCCCGCGGGCGGCACATCGTCGCTGCGCTGCTGCAGCAGGATCGACCCGTCGGCAGCAACCAGGAACACGCAGCTGCCTTCCCGCACGGTGGTCAACAGCTCCTCCAGGGCGGCCGGTGCCGCGTCTCCATTGTCGATGGCGCGGCGCCTTGGTCCACCCGGAGTGGCGGTCGGCAGGCTATCGCTTCACCGCGCCCGGTATACCCGTCGGGTCGATGCGCATGCCGAAGAGCTCCTGGTTGTGGCTGTGGGCAAGCTGGTGAAGGTTGAACACCGAGAGCATCGCCTGCCATTGGCCCTGCATCTCCAGCGTCTGATTCACCGCTTCCTTGGCCAGCTTCAAC
>JBBIVC010000199.1:1143-4757 GCA_037439905.1 Thermoflexus sp. | reverse complement strand
GGCCGCGAGCACCGGCCCCCCGCCACGGTGCCCCGGAGACCACCGAGCGCAAGGCTCGTAACATACCGGCATAAGGCGAGATACATGCCCAGAGCCAGCTCCCCGGCACGAACCACCGCCGCCTCGGCCCTCGGAGAGATCGCCCGTGTGCTGTCTTCGGCCGGGTCGGAGCGGGCGCGCATCGAGCGTACCGTGCACTGCCTGGCCGGCATCGTCGGCGCCGATGCCGCCGTGTTCTACCAGCGCAGCATGGTCCGTGGCGCCGCGCCGCTCGTCTACACGTACTCGCTCTCTCCCTACACCATCGAACAGCTCACCGGGGGTGAGCTCCAGGTGACGATGGAGGCCTTCGTCAACCTCGTCGCCGTGGGCGGCAACGTGCGCCAGGCCCCCATCACGGAGACGGCTTACTTCGCCCGCGAGGAAGGGCTCCGCTGGGCATCGTCCTTCCCCGTCTGGTCGGTCGATCATGTGGCAGGCGTGCTCATCCTCGGCTGGAAGCGCCGGAACCGGCCGCTCGGCGAAGAGCACACCGCCATCTGCGAAGCCGCGGCGAACCTTATCGGGGCCGCCATCCGCTCCGATGTCGAGCTCGAGCGGGGCACGGAGCTCGCAATTCTGCGCGAGCGCGCCCGCATCGCGCGCGATATCCACGACTCGGCGACCCAGTCCATCACCGCCATCGTGCTCAACCTCGAAGCCGCCGGCCGTGTTGACCGCCGCGTCCCACGGACCACCCGCGATGCCATCGAGGAATCGCTGACTGTGGCTCGCGCTGCCCTGGTGGAGCTCCGGCGCTCGATCTGGAACCTCCGCGTTGGCGCCGGCGCCGGGCGCTCCATCGCCGATTCGCTGGCGGCCGTCACCGGGCCGCTCCAGGCCGCAGGGATCGCGTGCGATATCCAGGTCCACGGTTCCCCCGAGCGGCTGTCCGATGACATCCTCGCGGCGTTGCTTTCCATTGCGCGCGAGTCGCTCACCAACGTCCTGCGCCACTCCGGGGCCGAGCGTGCCGAGGTCCTGGTGAACATCGATGACGACCGGGTGATGATGGCGATCACCGATAATGGTGTCGGCGCGATCGACCCCCCCGGCCCGGGTTCGTTTGGCATTTCCGGAATGCGGGAGCGCGCGGCATCGTTCGGTGGCGAACTCTCGGTGCGCGCGGTCGCGGGGCTCGGCACACGCGTGGAATGCGTGCTGCCCCTCGCCTCAAGGAGTTGAACCATGTCCAGCGCGACCATTCGCGTCCTGCTCTGCGACGACCACCGCATCGTGCGGGAGGGCCTCAAGCGGCTTATCGAGACCGTGGACGACATCACGGTTGTGGGCGAGGCTGCCAGTGGCGAGCAGGCCATCGAGGCCATCGAAGTCTGCCATCCGGATGTCGTGTTGATGGATGTCCGCCTCCCGGGGATCAGCGGGTCGGTGGCCACGTCCGCCATCCGCAGCGCTCACCCGGATGTCCGGGTCCTGGCGCTTTCAACGTTCCTCGATGATGAGCTGATTTTCGGCGCACTGCGCGCCGGGGCATCGGGCTACCTGGTCAAGGATGTTGAGCCGGAGTACCTCTTCAATGCCATCCGCCTTGCGGCCCACAACGAATCCGTCCTGAGCGGCGATGCCGCGTCGAGGCTCATCATGCGGGTGCTCGAGGACGCTGAGCCGGCGTCCCCGGGTACTTCGCCGATTGGGAAGCTCACACCCCAGGAGCGCGTCATCCTCGATTGCCTCGCCCGGGGGCTTTCGAACGCCGATATCGCGGCCGAGCTGGTGATCTCCGCCAAGACCGTGAAGACGCACCTCGGCAACATCTTCCAGAAGCTCGGCGTACACAACCGCACCCAGGCCGTCAGCGTGTACCTCCGCCACGCCCCTTCACCCACCGGGCCAGCCGCAGAATCCTGACCCGCGCCGGGGCTCGCCCCCTATCCCCCAGGGCCTACACCGTTTGGTCCGCCCGGTTGCTCCTTCGGCCCGATGGCAGGCGCCGCCGGCCCATCCGTAGACTCGATGCACTTCGGGAGGTTTGGGCACCATGACGACAACGACCGCGCTGAAATTCCCCTCGCTGGAGTGGTTCGAGACCCTCCGCGGCATCTACAACCAGGAGGTCGAACTCCAGCGGCGGAACGGCCAGGCCGATACCACCATGGCCGTCAAGTGCGGCGGCGAGATCTACCGCCTCGACTTCGCCGTCTACTCGATCACGTCGGTGCGGAAGATCGACGAGCCCGGCCTCGCGAACGTGGACTTCTACCTCGAGCTCGAACCGGAGACCTGGCGGGCGATGCTCGAAAACATCAAGCAGCACGGCCGAGCGGAGGGCAAGTACACGCTCAACTCCCTCGATGGCGAAGACCCCAACGGCGTCGCACGCTCGAAGGCTGGCTACTCCGACGGCGACGCGCGCGATGCCTTCTACCGTTTCAACCAGTCGTTCCAGGACTTCTTCGACCTCTCTTCGCGCATCGATACCACGTTCTAGGCGCTGTCACGCGGTGGCGCCTCCGCCGCGCCGCGGAGGCACTCGACCGCTCCGCGCGCCGGCGTTCAGCTGAGGAACCCGCCATGCCCTACGTCATCACCGAGCCCTGCATCGACGTCATGGACGCGTCCTGCGTCTCCGTCTGCCCCGTGGACTGCATCCACACAGCGCCCGGCGAGCGCCAATACTTCATCGACCCCGATGGCTGCATCGATTGCGCGGCCTGCGAGGCGGCGTGCCCGGTCACCGCCATCTTCCATGAAGATGACGTCCCCGCCCGGTGGCGCGAGTACGTCGATAAGGCACCGGCCTTCTTCCAACAGGCACGAGTCCGCTAGACGCCATGCCTCGCCCCAACGACCCCACGCTCCACCGGCGGCTCCACCTTGCGCGCCTCCACTACTACATGGGCCGGCTCGCTACCGTCCGTGACGCCGGCGAGCGGGAGTACCTCACGCGGGAAGTCGCCTTCGAGCGTGCGACCCTCTACGAGCTCGATTCCTGCACGCCAGGGCGTGGCCGGGTGAACCACCCGGGGCTTCAGCGGTAGCGGCTTTTCCCCTGGGGGTGCCCCGCCCGTAACGTTTCCCGTGTACCGTGCGTCTATCTACCGCCCGCGCGGGATGTACTGAATGGCCAGTCTGAAAGTCAGGGGAACGGGGACCGTGCTCGCGGCGGACGTGCGGCTCGCGCGGAGCGTGCTCGCGCGGACCCGCGGCCTCATGTTCGCCCCCGGGCTCCCCGGCGGGACCGCGCTCGACATCCGGCCCTGCAACTCCATCCACATGATGTTCGTGCGCTTCCCTATCGATGCCGTGTTCTACGACCGCGACGGCACGGTCACGAAGGTCGCCCGCCGCCTTCGGCCCTGGATCGGCCTCGCTTTCGGTGGGCGGCGCGCCCGGGGAGTGGTCGAGCTCCCGGCCGGCGCGGCCGACGCCGTCCGCCCTGGCGACAGGCTGGAGTTCCCCGGGGATCCCGGAGCGCCCGCATGACCCACCAGAGGTCGCGTGGCCGCCGCCGGGCCGCGAAGCCGCACCGGCGCAGGTGGCTTCCCTTCCTGGCCGGCGCCGGTGTTTTGGCCGGTGTGGTTGCGCTCATCCTGGTAATGGAATTCGGCGGGGGC
>JBBIVC010000199.1:0-1124 GCA_037439905.1 Thermoflexus sp. | reverse complement strand
GCGAGCTCTCGCGATGCCACGAGCACCAGCGACGCACCCGGCCAGGCCGCAGCGGCAACGCCAACGCGAGCGCCCGATGCCCGCCTGGCCAACCGGCCGGGCGGGCTCCGCGAAGGGGCCATCCTCCCGGTCGCGAGCCCGCCCGCCCCGCCGGAGTCTGAGCTGCGCGAGAACGGCGGGCGGCGGTTCGCCCTCCCGCTCCGGGCCCACGCCGGCGTGGAGGACTACTTCGGGACTCCCCGCCTTTACGGCCAGGTCCATGGCGGCGTCGATTTTTCGCTCGCCGGCCTCGATGACGTCCCGGTCTTCGCAGCCTGCACCGGCCTCGTGTCAGCCGTCGATGAGTCGGCAACGCTGGGCAGGCACGTCGTCGTCGACTGCGGCGACGGTTGGACATTCGTCGCCGGGTTCCTGGCATCGGCCGCTGTCCGCAGCGGCATGGCTGTCGACCCGGAAACGGTCATCGGCGAAGGCACACCCGGTGGCCACCTCCATGTCGAGCTTCGCTTTCAGGGTGTGCCCATCGACCCGGCCGGGTACATGGATTTGCCGCGCCGCGTTATCCCGCCCACTGCAACACCCACCACGAACACCGCCACCGCGGCGCGCACGGCTGTTCCCACGGCCACGAAGCCGGCCTCCCCGTCGGGATCCGCCCCCACGCCCCCGGGCCCCACCAGCACCCCGACCGCGACCCCGACGATCACGAATACCCCCACGGTCACGCCGACGCCAACCCGCACCCCGACCCCCAGCCCCACGCCGCGACGGCCGACTGCCACGCCGACGCCGCTTCCGAGGATCCAGTGAGCGGGCAAGCCGGCCTGCGGCGGTGGGTGGCGTTCCTGCTCCTGGTGCTGAGCGGCGCCGTCATGCCCGTGGGGCTGGTCCGCGCGCAGCAAACGCCTGCGAAACTCGATGTGGCCGGCGTCAGGGTGGAGGAGGGGCAGCTCACGCTCTCGGTGGCGGTCCTCGATAGCGGGAGCAACCCGGTGCTTGGCCTCGATGCCGGGTCGTTCCGCGTGACGATCGACGGCGCGGCAGCCCCCCTGGCGAAGGTCTCCACCGGGCTCGATGCCGCCCTCCCGCTCGGCATCATCCTCGCTGTCGATACCAGCGGCAGC
>JBBIVC010000198.1:0-4763 GCA_037439905.1 Thermoflexus sp. | reverse complement strand
CGATGGATTCCATGCAGCGAGCCTCACTCCCGGAACGCGGACCTCCAAGACGTGGCTGGCGCAGGGAACGCCCGCGCGGCCGTCAATCGGGGAATCCCCGCTATACGGGAAAACCCGCATAGGCGAGCATTCCGCAAATGCCGAAACTCCCTCAAATGAGGGGACAGGGCAAGCCATTGCATGTCCAACGCTGACGCCGGCCGGGTGCAACACGGAGATCTCCTGCTCGAACTCGCCTTGCTCGTGAACGAGCGGGATTCGGTGGAGCACATCTTCGCATCGCTTGCTGAGCGCCTCCTCCAGGCGGCCGGGTTCGATTACGCATCGCTGTTTGTGGTCGAGCACGACACGCGCTTCGTCCGCGTCGCCGCCTCGTACCCCAGCGAGGTTGAGCCGGCCGTCGCGGGGGCGGTCTTCCGCGAGGAGACGGTCGGAGTCCAGTTGATCAGCAGCGTGCCCGGGGGCGTGGAGTTCGCGCTGCGCGATATGCCTGCGCTGGCAAGCGCGCGCAACCTGCACCGGGCGGGCATGGAGCGCGCCTGGGTGGCGGCGCTCATGGATGGCGGGGAGGCGTACGGGGTGTTCATCACCGCCCGGCGCCGGGATGAGCCCTTCACTGCTGCCCAGGTCGAGTTCCTTGGCCAGGTGGCGCGGCTGTTGGCCCGGGCTGTCCGCCAGCAGCGCGACCTTCTGGAAGCGCGCCGGGCAAGTGAGCGCGCCCGCGCCGCCAACGAGCTTTCGCTGGCCTTGAACGCGGGGGGCGACCCGGTAGCCGTGTTCGAACGCATCCAGGCGATCCTCGGCGACGCGCTCGAGTTCGATTACGCATCGCTCATCCTGCGCGAGGATGGCCGCAACCGGTTCGCGGCCGAGCTCCCCCAGGCCATCCACGAGCCGTTCTCGACGGGCGAGTTCGGCGACGTCGTGCAGCTCGTCATCGAAAACGGCGGACAGACGGAGACGCGCACGGATCGCATCGGCCCGATGGGCGCGCGCCTGAACGCCGCCGGGGTGGTGCGGGTGGTCGACCAGGCGTTGATGAGCGCTGGCGAGCCGCTGGGGCTCATCTCATTCGGACGGCGGACGAACCAGCGATTCTGCGAGCGCGAGCGGGAGTTCATCTCGCTCGTGGGGAACATGTTTGGCCAGGCCATCGCCAACCATCGGCGCTTCAACCGGATGCTCGCGGCGGCGGCCCGATCTCATGTGCTCAACGAGGTTGCCCTCCTGCTCCACCAGGGCGAAGGCATCGAGGCGATCTTTCAGCGCCTGCTCGACCTGATCGGCCTGGCGATCGAGGTCGACTATGTCGGCTTCCTGGAGCCGGGCGATCTGCCCCGGACCATGCGCATGGTCGGCTCGCGGCCCGAGCTCGTGCGCCCTGCCGGGACGGTCGAGACGTTCGAGCGGCTCCGCATGGACCTTCTCGAACAGGCGCCGGCCGCCGTCGTCCAGTACCGTGTGGATCGCCAGGCCGACCGCTCCCACTTCAACCAGGTCATGCACCGGAACGGCATGCGCCGGGCAGTCTCGATCCCCATTCGCCGGGGCGATGATCTGCTGGGCTTCCTTTCCCTGGCGCGCCGGCGCGAGGAGCGGTACGACGCCGATGAGGTGGCCTTCCTCGAGACGCTCTCGACCATGCTCGGCCAGGCCATCGTCAACCAGCGCCGGCTGACCCGCACCCAGGCGTCGGCCGCGCGGGCCCGCCTCCTGAACGAGGCGTCGTTGTTGCTCAACAGCGGCGCGCCCGTGGCCGAGATTTTCGAAGGGCTTCTGCCGCTGCTGCACGAGAGCCTGGAGTTTGACTACGTCAGCCTGTTCGAGACAGCGGGCGAGCCGGGGCTGTTCCGGCGCATCGCCAGGCACCCGGAGCACTTCGGCTTCCCGCACGACATCCAGACCGGGGAGCAACTGGGCATCGCCGGCTTCCAGCCCGGCCCCGATGGCGTAGGGACCTACCGCTTCGAACGTGCCCCGGAGACTGCGGCCAGCACGCGCACGCTTGCCGCGGCGGGCTTCACCCGCGGCGCCTCGGCGATGATCGAAGTCGAAGGCCAGACCGCTGGCTTCTTCACCCTCGCCCGCCTGCGCGACCTGCCGTTCACCCCCGAGGAGCGGCGCTTCCTGGCGACCCTCGCGCGGATGTTCGGCCAGGCGATTCACAACCGCCGGAGGCTCGAAGCCTCGATGCGAGAGGCCGCCCGGTTCCGCCTGCTCAACGAGATCGCTGTGCTCCTGAATCGTGGCGAGCCGCCGGAGGTGTTTTTCGATAGCCTCGCCGCGCACCTGCGCGAGGTGGTCCCCTTCGATGGGCTCGTCCTGCTGGCGCCATACGGGCACCGCCGCCTGCGGGTGGTCCAGAGCCTCCGCCGGGTCTTTACCGATGGCGAAATCATGGCCGTCGACGACCTCGGCTCCGTGATCCTCGACCGGCTCCAGCGCGAGACCATCGTCGAAGGCGACACGGCAAGCATGGATGGGAGCATCACGGCACGGTCGGCGGCGGCCGGCATACGCCGTGGCGCGGTAGCGGCGCTCACCCACCAGGGCGCCACCCTCGGGTATCTCCTGTTCGGCCGTGCCGATGGGGCGCCGTTCTCCGGGGAAGAGCAGGAGCTGATGCGTACCCTCGCGACGCTCCTGGCCCAGGCGCTCGCCAACCAGGCAAAGGTGGAGGAATCACGCGCCGAGGCGATCCGCAGCCAGGTTCTCTCCGAGCTCGCGCTCCTGCTGCAGGGTGGCAACAGCGTGCAAGACCACTTCGACCGGCTGAGCGAGCTCCTGCTGCAGGCGGTCGGCTTCGACTTCATCTCCATCACCGTTCACGACCCGGTCTCGGGCACCTACCAGTCCTCGCGCTCGGCCGAGCTGTGGCTCGATGGCAAGGCTGTCGCGTTCGACCCGGCCGGCGCCGAGCTGTTGCTGCGGGAGTACGGGCAGATCACCCAGTACCGCACGGCCGATGTCCAGGGGCTCCAGGTACCGGCCGGCCTGGCGGAATCCGGTTTCCAGCGCGCTGTCACGGCGATCATCCCCAATCCCGACGGGCCCCCGGGGCTGCTCACGATCGGCCGCCGCGATGACCTTCGCTACGGCGACGCCGAGATGGCCTTCATCGGCCTCGTGGCCACCCTCCTCGGGCAGGCGGCGGCCAACCACGCCAAGGCGCGCGCTCGCGAGGCCGAAGCCCTCCGCAACCGCATCCTCAGCGAGCTCGCCCTCCTCCTGAACGACGGCGAGCCCGTGGAGGTCCACTTCAACCGCCTGCGCGAACTGCTCCTCCAGGGCGTCGGGTTCGACTACTGCTCCGTTGTCGCGCGCGAGCCCACCGGAGATGGCTTCCGCACCATGCGCTCCATCCCGGCGTACGACGAGCACGGCAGCGATCTGCCATTCGACCCGGGCGGCCTGGATTTCCTGATCAAGAACAATCTGCGGAGCACCCAGTACGGCATCGAGGGCCTCGAAAACGGCGCTCCCGGCAACCTGTTCGATGCCGGTCTGCGCATGGTGTTCAGCGTGCTGCTCTCGGCCGGCACTGGCGTCGAAGGCGCGCTGACCATCGGGCGCAAGACGCCGGTGCGGTTCCGGCGGGAGGAGCGCGCCTTCTTCGAGCTCGTCGGCAGCCTCCTCTCCTACGCCATCGCGAACGAGCGCCGCATCGCCATGAGCGCCGCCGAGGCCGAGGAGCAGGGGATCATCGCCCGGGCGGCGGCTGCCGTCGCTCGCGAAACCGGCACACTGGCCATCGTCGCGAGCCTGCGCGATGCCATCGCCGATTTTGTGCCCGCGCCGTTCGTGAACTTCGGCTTCCTCGAAGGAGAGGACGCTGTCTTCCCGGCCCGCGATGGCCACAGCATGCGCCTCCCGCTCGGGGAGTTCCTCGAACCTGTGCTCCAGGATGGCCAGGTCGCATCGCCCGGGGGACGCTCCTATGCGCCGGAGGTGAGCGATGAGCTGCAGCGCCTCGGGATCCGGGTCCCGGTCCTCACCGCGGCCAGCTCGGGCGGGAGCGTCGTCGGCATCCTGGTGGTCGCGACGCGCAACCCGGAGTTCGAATTCGGCGCGCGCGAGCTGCGCCTCATCCGGCTCATCGCCGATATCGTCGGCCCGGCCATGGCCAACGTCCGGGCGGTGGAGCGCGAGCGCCAGGAGGCGGAGGACCAGCGCGTCCTGGCCGAGGTTGCCGCGGTCTGTGCGCGCGAGGCCGAGCCGGCGGCACTGGTGAACGCGCTCCACCGGCCGTTGCGGGTGCTCGTGCCGCGCCCGGTGGTCGCATTCGGCTTCTACGACGGCGACGAGGTGGTCTATCCACGCGGCGATGGCACGTTCGTACACGTGTCGGGAGATTCCTACATGGAGATGGCGAAGGAGCTCGGCCAGATCCACGCCGATGAGCTCCCCGCCGACAGCGACCGCCGGGGCATCCTCCGCCAGCTCGGCGTGCGTGCCACCTGCACCACCGCCGTCCGCGCGGCCGGCGAAACGGTGGGGTTCCTGCTTGCCGGGTCGCGCCAGCCCGGGTACCGCTTCGGCAGGCGGGAACGCGCGCTCTTGCGCCTCGTTGCGCAGATCGTGGGCCCCGCCATGGAAAACGCCCGCGCGGCGATGCGCGCGCGGGAAGAGGCGGAGGAGCAGCGCATCCTCGCCGAGGTGGCGGCTGTCTGCGCTCGCGAATCCGATGGAGATGCCATCATCAACGCGCTCCCGGGAGCGTTGCAGGGCTTCGTCCCGCGGCCCGTCATCCTGGAGGGAGAGAT